>JANTFK010000305.1 GCA_024763595.1 Bacteroidales bacterium
TGTCTCCAGGAAGGTGGCATGGATATACACAATTTCGGGTGAGTCCTGGCCTGGCAGCACGGGATAGATCTTTGAACCGGGCAGGTAGTGGTTCCCAATCAGGGTATAGATGGCAAAGGGGTATTTATATTTAATCAGCTGGCCATTTTTCTGACCCATGACCGCCCAGTGTCCGTCCACATCGTTGGGGTTCATCAGCGACCAGATGCAGAATGTGGGGATCCCTGAATTGATGGCACGGATGATCCCTTCGGCCACGGTGATGGTGGCATCAATGGAGGCCACGCCTGCCGGATTGTGGAATTTCCCATAATAGAAAGTGCCCATCTCCAGGGCCCACAGGGTTTTGTTCTGTTCCCTGGTAAACTCCAGGAACATCTTATCATCCTGCTCAATGGTCACATTCAACCCCTTATAGAAATATTCCCTCCACACATCGGGATTCGAATCGGGCGGGAGGTAATCCAGTCGCAGGTTGTAGTGATGCACCGAATATGCCTCAATATAGGGAGCAATGTCCACCTTCCGGGCGAGTTCATGAAGGGCATACCTCACCGGGTACATGGTATCGAACCCTATCAGTCCGATCCGCTCCCTTGTGATCCCTTTCATATCCAGGGCTCTCCGCATCTCACGGTACATCTCCACGTAATGTACCATGGCTTCGGGTTTGTTGCCGGGTGTCTGGAATACCCCGTATTCCATCGGTTCATTCACCGGGTTGAAGTATCTGACCGACCCCAGTTTCAGCGTATTGACTACGTAATCGATCATGGGAGCTACAAAATTTTCTGCATACTCCCGGTTGTTCTCCGCGGCCATGTTGATCATCACACTGCCCGGATCAGTGGTTCCTTCCGGCAGGGGAAATTCATAATAGCGGGGAATCAGGAAATTATCCAGCAAAATGATCCGGTTGTTCCTGGTGGCCCACCTATCCAACCACTGCAGGTGTTTAAAGTGAACCGTATCACCATTGAACTTTCCGTTTTCATCCACATGGGGATCAGGTGGCAGCCCAAACCTGAACCAGCCGGGGTTCAACTCATCGAGGCCCTCTTCAATGGCTTCCCAGCCCAGCCGGTCATCCATGTCAGGATAGATCTGCGTGGAGAGGGGATATTTTTCCCACCTGCCGTAATGCCCCCCCGCCCCCAGGTGGTCGAACCAGTTAAATCCCAATCCCAGCTCCGTGGGAAAGGGTGCTTCCGGGTAGGTTTCATAGGTGGCCTGTTTCATGGTTCTGCTTTGATCGTGGTTGTTGTTATCCTTTTCACTATTGCCCGTACCGACCTTCGATCCTATTGTCGTGTGTAAGTTAACCAATTTGATTTTACGAGGCATATGCATGTTATCCTCATGTGATTTTGGAATGATTTCTTCATTGTAAGACAATCAAAGCAACCCGGAGGATTACTCCATAACTGTGTCCATGGCTCCACTAACGTAAATCAATGTACCGTAAAAGTCCAGGACCCTGCCGGCAAATCAATCACCGTCAATCCATCGCCGTGAGTCACATTAATATCCTCCGTTGACGGTCCGGAAACTTCACCGGACTCCAGGGTGAGGGTGGCTGAACTGTTGGCCGGTACCTGAACCGAATAGGCCACCCCGTCCCCGGTGCGCTTCCAGGCCGAAACAATCTCTCCATAAGGCCCTTTGTGAGAGGCACTGAAATCATTCAGCCCTTCCACGAAATGGGGTTTCAGAATGAAGTGCTTAAAGCCGGGATATTGCTCATCCACCCGGATGCCTCCCAGGCTCTTATAGTACCATGCGCTGATGTCGCCAAACATGATGTGGTTCATGGAGAGACCGGTGGCTGCATCCAGGTCCCAGTTCTCATAGAGGGTGGTTGCCCCGTTGACAATCCACCATCCCCAGGAGGGAAACTCCTTACTGGATGCCAGCTGCCAGGCCAGTTCAGGGTAGCCGTTTTCGCTCAGGGCATTCAGGATGGCCCTGGATCCCAGCAGCCCCACATCCATCTGTGTGCCATTCTGCTTCACACTCTCTGCCAGGTGATTGGCCACGGTCTGAATCAGTTCATCAGGCACCACCCCCCAGAAGAGGGGTAAACTCATCTCTGTCTGAAACCCGGAAGCGTAGATGCCCTTCTCCCGGTCGAGAAACTTTGCATTAATGGCCTCCTTCACCTGACCCGCCAGCACCTTGTACCTGGCCGCATCCTCATCTTCATCCATGAGTCCCGCTATCTTCGAAAGGATCAGCGCATCCACATAGAAATAGATGGACGAACTAAGTTCAAGGTTGGATACAGATTTAATGGGAACCCAGTCCCCCAGTCCCCAGTCGGTAAGGTGATCGGGGTTGATCTCACTGAGGTGATCCACATACCGTTTGATAGCCCCGTAGTTCTCCTCCAGGATTCTTGTATCGCCGTTGTAGAGGTAGAAGAACCATGGCAGCACCGCAATGGTGCTGGTCCAGTCGGGACCATTGGCCCAGTCGTAGCCCCACCCGGAGGTGGGAATAATGGCAGGAAGCACCCCGTCGGCACGCTGCTCGTCCCGGTGGTCATCCAGCCACTTTTCAAATATTTTGATGGATTGGAAATTGTAGAGCCCGGTCTCCACCGCATTGAGCGGATCGCCCGTCCACCCGTTCTTCTCCCGCTGGGGACAGTCTGTGGGGTATCCGAACAGGTTGGAGAGGTAGGAGTTGTTGGTGGCCTCCCAGATCTTCATGAGAAGGGTATCGGAGGTCCGGATAAAACCTACCTGTTCCACATCGCTGTGCATGAAATGTCCGGTCAGACTCTCCTTGGTCAGCACAATGGGCCTGCTGGAGGTCAGCTCCACATACTGGAACCCCTTGTAGTTGAAATGGGGCATAAAAATCTCTTCCCCGTCACCACGAAGGGTATAGATATCGGTCTGGAACGGGTCGCTGTCGTCTGTGGGACGGTAATGGACCTCCAGTCCTGACAGGTTGATTCTCCCGTCCTCTCCCAGCTGTTCCCCGTGCTTCACCCGGATCACCGTTCCCACTTCACCACTCACTTTCAATTCCGTGACCCCCGCTATGTTCCTGCCCAGGTCAAAAAGCCAGGTTTGATCATCGATCTTTTTCAGACTCCGGGGCCTGATGGTCTCCACACTCCGGATGGGGGGCATCACCTCTGCTACAATGTTTCCGGTGGGCGCCTTCACAGGGATGGCATTTTTCCACGCCCGGTCATTGAACCCATAACGGTCCCATCCCTCCTGGTACCGCCTGTTGTCGATGTGCTCGCCCGTGTAGATGCTGTTCTGTACCACGTGACTCAACGCTGTTTTCCACGATGCGGAGCTGGAGATCACCTCCTTTGTCCCATCCTTATAATTCAGGTGCAGCTCCAGCATGAATTTCGGACGACCCCGCCACGGCGCCTTATCAAAATACCAGACAGCGGTGGACTGGTGGTTGTACCACCCGTTCCCCAGCAGCACCCCCATGGCGTTTCCATGCTCCTGCAGCAAGGAAGTGACATCACGGGTGATGTAGAGCACCCTTCTGTCGAAGCGGGTATAGGCCGGGGTCAGGCGTTCATTACCCACTTTTTCCCCGTTGAGATAGAGCTCATGCAACCCGGCCGAAGCAATGTAAACCCTGGCCGATGCGACCTCCTTGTCAACAGTGAACTCCTTCCTGAACCAGGGGGCCGGTTTCAGATCAATATCTTCGGAATCTGAGATCCACTGAGCCTGCCAGTTCCCGGGATCCATCATCCCGGTTTCGAAGGATGCCACATCCCCGAATGCACCGGGCTTCTCCTTTTCATTCCAGATCCTCACGCTCCAGTAATACTTCGTAAAAGGCTGCAGATCTGTTCCATCATAATTGACCAGCATGGCACCGGAGTTCACTTTTCCGGTGTTCCATAGATCGCCCTCTCCCCTGCCCACTACGGCCGGATCGGTTCCCACCACAAGCTGGTATGCTGTCTGCACCGCACCCCGGGCATCATCCTGCATCTGCCAGGAGAGCCTTGGGGTGCCGGTATCGATACCCAGGGGATTCTCCATATATTCACATCTCATATTGACGACTTTATGTTTCTCTGTTCGCACTGATGTACATGCTGCAATGAACTGCATGGCCACCATGGTTGCAGCAATGATTATCGTCTTGTTTATTTTTTTCATATTAATAAATTATTTTGCCTTCATATATTATTACCTCATAAGGTTCCATTTGAACAGTCATACTTTCATCATTCTTTAACTGAATTGACAGACTGTCCTTACCATAGACAGATTTTAAAGCGTAATCTTGTGCATAGCCATGAGGGATTTCAAGCAACGCTTTCACATCTACCCTGAAAGACTTTTTTACCGAAGAAGGATTGCGCAGCATAATAATCCCTTTTTCGGGAGACCAGGAAGCAAATCCGTATACTTCCAGGTTCATCGGGCTGCCTCCTATCCAGTGGCTGTCTCTGAGTACATCTTCGTTCTGTTTTGCCCATATGGCCGCTTCAGCCAGTACAGGCCAGAACTCCGGTTTCATCCGGTCGTGACTGATATATAATTCCTGTAAAGCAGAACCAGCTCCAAACGCGGACCACACCATATCACTGAAATCATCCGGATCATCATTGACACATTTTACCGCATACCCTAAATTGGCATACACAATCCCAGCCGTCATGACAGAATTCAAGGGGTAGTAAGGAGCTTTCTGAACAATATTGTCATAAAGCATCCCGTCCCGGTAGGTCATAAACTGCTGCGTGTTGGAGCCAGTGCCTGCCATATGTATATCGGCCGAACCGCGCCAGATACAATCAGCATATTTCAGCCAGAAGGGAGAGGGCCACGACCCTACTGTAATATTCACAAAAACATCGGGATTGTGTTCTTTTAATGTTTCAATCAAAC
>JANTFK010000306.1 GCA_024763595.1 Bacteroidales bacterium
CTGAACGGCGTAATGTTCCGGCCGGTACAGTTTAAGCCCTATTACGGGCCCTGGCAGGGAAAAGAAGTTTACGGCGTACAGGTATATATTACCGACGACAGCAAGCTCAATCTGATGTCCCTGCAGTTCAGGTTTATGGAGGTGCATCATCTCCTGTATCCCGATGTTGATGTGGCTGCTTTGTCTGAAAAGCGTCATGCCATGTTTGACAAGGTAATGGGTTCGTCAAAAATCAGAGAAATCTTTTTCAGGAATTATGATTACTCTGAAATTGAAGGGTTGCTGAACGAAGGTGTTGAAGAATTTAAGAAAATCAGCCGCAAGTATTATTTGTATCATTAAAATGAAATTTTCACATGTATCTGAAATTCCCAACAATCCCGATTATAATTTTAGGTATTTCTTTAATTACGGTATCCCCTGCCTCTGCACAGCAAACCAAACAGGACAAGAAGGCCATGAAAGCCGAAAGAAGGATGTCAACCTGGGTGATGCCCATACAGAACATGGCACATCTCGGAACCTTTTCCGTGGATTCCCTCTCTGTCCTTTCAGAACAAAAAAAGATTCGGATTTTTTTCAGCAAACCTCTCTCCTACATACCCTGGCGTGAAGATATGATCTCACGTTTTCAATCCTCGATTCAGGAACAACTCGGCCGGGGATTCAGGGACTACGATATTGAGATTATTACCGATGGTCACAAGCTCCCGGATCTGGTCCCAAACAAATTCAGGCAGCAGCTTCCTATAGATTCATTACGGTTTCCGCGGCACAATACATCATCACCAGCATTCATCATGAGACCGCACCGGGGTCCTTATGATCACGGACTGGACCATAAGATCATTGCGCTCTGGCACAGCCACGGATGGTATTACGAATCGAAACTGGACCGGTGGGAATGGCAAAGGGCAAGGCTTCACTCAACGGTTGAGGACATCCTGCCCATGAGTTTCGTCCTTCCCTACTTGGCACCCATGCTTGAAAATGCTGGTGCCACGGTGATAATCCCCCGGGAAAGAGATATACAAACCCATGAGGTTGTCGTAGACAATGATTTTTCCACCGGGAGTTCTGAGATCATCCTGAACGGAATCGAACCGGATACCCTGAAGCCGGGATTCAGATGGAAAGACACACTGTATGCCAACGAAAACCCTTTCCTATCGGGCAGCCATCTTGAAATTGCTCAGAACCAAACCGGTTCCGTTGTCTACCTGCCCGATATCCCCGAAGACGGAGAATATGCCGTTTACATCAGCTATGCCCGGACATCCGGAAACAGCGATAAGGTCAAATATACCATACGATATTCCGGAGGAAAGGATGATGTCATTGTGAATCAGCAAATGGGTGCAGGAACCTGGATTTACATGGGCACCTATTTTTTTGAACAGGGGAAACACAGGAATACCGGATCGGTTACCATCACGGCCGATGGTTCCGGGAAAGGCATCATCACTACCGATGCCATAAGGTTCGGAGGAGGTATGGGCACTGTTGCGCGCAAACCCGACTATGAGCAATTGCCCAATCGCTGGTCTCTCAAAACTGCTCAGACGACACCGGAAGAAGGCGGAACACTGAACCCCGAAGCTTTTACCTGGAAACTGAGCGGGAAACCCAGATACATGGAAGCGGCAAGATATTATCTCCAGTATGCGGGGATGCCCGATTCGATGGTTTACAGCCTGAACGGGGGGAAAAATGATTACAACGACGATTATCAGTCACGGGGTGAGTGGGTCAACTATCTGATGGGCAACCCCAAAGGCCCCTCCGGACACCGGACAGTACCGGGTCTCGGTATTCCTGTTGACCTGTCACTCGCTTTTCATACCGATGCAGGCGTTACCCCGAATGATTCGGTGATCGGGACACTCGCCATTTACAGTTCCGATACCGACGAGGGTATCTTTCCGGACGGTCAGTCGAAAATGGCAAGCAGGGATCTGTGTGATATTGTTCAAACACAAATTGTAACGGACATCCGGAAAACATTCAACCCCGCATGGACCCGGAGAGGTCTGTGGAACAAGCAATATTCTGAAGCATACCGGCCCAATGTCCCGGCCATGTTGCTGGAGTTGCTTTCACATCAAAACCTGGCGGATATGTCTCTGGGCCTTGATCCAAGGTTCAGGTTTGCTGTCAGCAGAGCCGTTTACAAAGGGATCCTTAAATATCTGGCTTATCAGGGGAACCGGGATTATGTTGTCCAGCCCTTACCGGTGGATCACTTCGCCATCAGCAGGATGGAAGGTAAAAAGATAAAACTAAGCTGGTCGCCTTTGGCGGATCCGTTGGAGCCAACCGCCGTTCCGCAATATTATAAAGTGTATATGAGAGAGGGAACACACGGTTTTGACCAGGGATTCAGGGTGGTGGACACTTCGTTGGTTATCGAACTGGAAAAATACAATACCCTGTACAGTTTTAAAATTACCGCACTAAACCGGGGGGGCGAAAGCTTTCCTTCCGAAATTCTTTCTGCCGCCATAGCCGAAAATTCTGCTGAGACTGCTCTGGTGGTTAATGCTTTCGACCGTATTTCAGGGCCGGCAATCATGGATGGCAACATATTCTCAGGACTGGCACAGTTTGAAGACCAGGGAGTTCCTTATATCAGAAATATAGGAGAAACCGGTGCAGTGTATGATTTTAACCGGAAATCCCTCTGGCTGGATGATGACAGCCCCGGCTGGGGTGCAAGCTATGGCAATATGGAAGGCAAAGTAATCCCCGGGAATACATTCGACTATCCGTACATTCACGGAAAAGCGATCCTGGCTGCAGGAATGTCTTTTATTTCCGTTAGTGATGAAGCCTTTATCACTGCTGAAAATGATCTGAAAAAATACGCGTTTGTGGATATTATTTACGGGGAAGAAAAAGCAACTCCCTGCTTCCATCCTACGGCTTCCGGAGAACAAAACAAATTTGATTTTACCTTACTGACCCCGGGAATGCAGAAAAAACTGGAAAAGATTGCAGTTGGTGGCGGAAATATCTTCATATCAGGAGCCTATGTCGGCACAGACCCGGTACTCAGGAAAGATACAGTGGCGATAAATTTTGCGGAAGAGGTCTTGCATTACCGGTGGAGAACCAACCATGCGGTCAGGAAGGGAAAGATCTACACGACGGACTATGCAAAACCTTTATTACACGGACCATGGAAATTCAACACGGATTATGATCCTGAAATCTATGCGGCGGAATCTCCGGATGCCATTGAACCCGCGGGCAGTGATGCCATCTGTGCATTCCGGTACACTGAAAACAACACCAGTGCAGGTATTGCCTACAGGGGAGATTACAGGGTCGTTGTACTTGGCTTTCCTTTTGAAACCATTGCGGATGCAAACCAGCGGGTCGGGTTTATGAAACAGGTGATTGATTTTTTCCGTGCCGGATCCTCAAAAATGATTGAATGATTGAATGCTTTGCCCGCTGTAGCTTAAGCGGAGGCGGGAGTGAATGATTGAATGCTTTGCCCGCTGTAGCTTAAGCGGAGGCGGGAGTGAATGAGGTGATTTTGGGAACTCATTTGAAACTCTGCTCAAGCCAAATCTGGATTGGCTGCTACCAGTGGAGTCTGCTCTACTGAATGGTTAGGCAGCACTAGGATTTACTATTCATTTGTACTACCTGGTTAAGAATTCTATCAATATCGGGTTTACTAACTCCGGATACTCATAGTGTGGTATATGAGCCGCTTCATCTATTGGATGAAACGCAACATTTGGTATCAGTTCCGTTACTCTCTCACTGAGCTCAAATGGTATAACCCGGTCCTCTCGCCCCCAGACCAGCAATACTGGATATCCTCGCTTTCCAATCTTCCGGTAGGCTTCTGCAGCTCCAGTCAGTACTCCGCTTCGTAATGTTGACAGCAATGCTCTTTTGAAACCAACATATTGCATTTGATCAAGAAACTTATGTTTTAATTCTTCATATCCTCTGTCCCCATGGAAATAATCCCTAAGATTCGAAACGAGTACTTTGTCACCCATCAAGCCCATGATCAATTCGCCCATCACTGGCGCTTGCGCCAACTTAGCATTTAATGATTGTTTCCAGGGCAAACCTGCCGGATCGATTAAACATAATTTCCTCACCATTTCCGGGTGAAGATCAACAAAAACCACTGATATAGCTCCACCCATGGACAATCCCACCAAATCGACCGGCTTATCAATTCCCATTGCCCCGAGCAGATTCATTAGTTGTCTATCGAACAGATCCTGGTTATATGTAGTATCTGGTCTATCCGAGTATCCGCGTCCATAAAGATCGTATCGCAATACTCTAAACCCTGACTCTACGAGAGCATCGAACGTGGGATCCCAGATGTCATAAGGGACTGAAAATCCTGGAATAAGGACAACTGTCTGCGCATCGGATGGTCCTGCTATCTCATAATGAACCATTCCATCAACCAACTCAGCGAACTGACCGGGGGCGGAAGAACGTGTCACTTCATCCAGAAGTTTTGTTACTCCACGATGAATAAGTCTATTCTGGTTAATCATTCTCTCCTATCACACATTACTACATAAACATAGTATTAAGTTACTAATGTACTTATAATAAACTATATATACAAAAGACTATGTAATCCGCATAATACGCTTCGTACTAATAAAAAGCTGTTCATCGAAATATAATAACCGGTTATTAAAGGATTATATGGTAAATTATGTACATGGTTTTTAATAATTCATCTATTGATGCCCAATAAGACAAAACCCCCGGGTCAGGATGTGCAGGAGGATAAATACCCAGCAGGGGAAATAAAGTACAGGTGGTGCTGATCTGCCACTATAGTTTTTTCAGGAAGACAATGGGAGAATCAAT
>JANTFK010000307.1 GCA_024763595.1 Bacteroidales bacterium
AAGACCCATGACCCGGAATTCTGGAATGATCCCAAATCTGCAGAAGAACAATTAAAAAAGGTTGCCCGGCTTAAAAGCTGGGTAGATGGATACTACCAGGTGAAAACTGCTGTGGAGGACCTGAATGTGCTTGCTGAATTTCTGGAAGCCGGGGAAGCTACGGAAGAGGAAGTGGATGCCCAGTATGCCACTGCCCTGTCACTGACCGAAGCACTGGAATCAAAAAACATGTTGCGCAATGAGGAGGACAGCCTGGGGGCCATCCTTAAGATCAATTCGGGAGCGGGTGGTACCGAAAGCCAGGACTGGGCCGAAATGTTAATGCGTATGTACCTCCGGTACGGAGAGAAACATCATTACAAGGTCAGAGAGCTTCATATGGTTCAGGGGGATGAAGCCGGCATCAAATCAGTCACGCTTGAGTTCACGGGTGATTATGCCTATGGTTTCCTCAAAGGCGAATCGGGTGTACACCGCCTGGTACGTTTATCACCCTTCGACTCCAACAACCGCCGCCATACATCATTTGCCTCCGTATTCGTGACACCGGTCATCGACGAATCCATCGAGATTGTAGTCAATCCCGCTGATATTGAATGGGATACTTTCCGGTCGGGAGGTGCCGGCGGCCAGAATGTAAACAAGGTTGAGACCGGGGTCCGGGTCCGTCACCTGCCTACGGGGATTACCGTAGACAATACAGAAACCAGGTCCCAGTTGAAAAACCGGGAAAACGCCCTGCGGATCCTGAAATCACACCTGTATGAAATTGAGCTCCAGAAAAAGCGAGCCAAACAGGCAGCGGTAGAGGGAAGTAAGTTAAAGATCGAATGGGGTTCACAGATCCGTAATTACGTACTTCACCCTTATAAACTGGTCAAGGACCTGCGCACCAACCAGGAGACCAGCAATGTACAGTCGGTTCTGGATGGTGAGCTGGATCCTTTCATCAAAGCTTTCCTGATGGAATTCGGAGGAAACTAAAAGGATGTGAACCCTTTTATTGATCCCATGTCCGGCAGGAGTCTATGTAAAAATGATCTGGGTATTCTCGCCACCACACATCGCATAAAACTCGCCCACGGTAAGGACAGCTTTCACCTCTTCCCATAAGTCTTCTTTTTCCAGTTTAAACATATCCATGGCCAGTTTGCAGGCATAGATCTCTCCCCCACCGGCTGTGATCATCTCCAGGAACTCATCCACCGGAGGGATGTCCAGCTTCTCCATCTGGCTCTTCATCATAACCGAAACTCCTGCCTCCACACCCGGAAGCATTCCCAGGATGGTTGGAAATGGAAGCCCGCCGGGTGCCCGCATGGCCGGATTTCCCACTGTAGAGGTCTTAATCTTATTCATTTGCTTTATCGTGATGGCATCCAGGCCGAAAAAGGTAAAGAAAACCTTGGCCTCAATGCCGTCCATCACGGCTCCGTTTGCCATCACCAGCGTGGCATATACATCTTCAATGGTACCCTTGGCACAGATGATGCAAACTTTTTTTAACGGGCTTTCACCATTCATTTTCATCGTAGTTACGGTTTTGGGTTAAACACAACTGGCAGGCTTGGGAATTCCTGCGATTTTGGAGGAGAATTTCAGGGGACCGCCCGGGAAAAGCTTGTACAGCCCCTTGATATCCGTGATCCCTGATTTGCCCACTTTCCGGATGGTCAGGGTTTCATCATTCGCATGGGCCTTCCGGAGATATTCCAGCACCTCAAAATGTTTATCTGTCAGCTCCATACCCTCCTCTTTTGCCAGTTCGAGAGCAATCTCCCTGTTCCACTGGGAAGCATCGACCATGTATCCTTCATCATTCAAGTCAACAGTGGTACCCGCAATTGTTTTCTGTGTCATAATCTATTAATTTATTGGTTATTAGTTATTGATTAATATTATGCTGGCTCAGGTTCTTCATAAATGTCATAAAGAAACCAAGTGCTTTTTTCATTTCCGGTTTATTCATTTCCCGCATCACCCTGAAAATAGAGTACTGGGGAATATTGTCCATCTCCAGGCTTGAAAAGACCCTGACAGCATTATCTACTGCTTTAAGCATATCGGGTTGTGTCAGGTTTTGTACCGTATCCAGGATGGCTACTATATTGTCGGCCAGCATACGAACATCCTCAACCTCGTAATGTGTCACAATGTTATCAACGATCTTCCCCGACTCACGTATGAAACCGAAATACCCTTTCTGTTCAAACTCATGCAATTTTTTGGTTCCATCGATGATAACCTCATTGATGATGGGACCCATATCCCTGAGCAGGTCCATGGTACTGGCCAGGGTATCAAGCAGGGTGTTAAAGTGGTGCACATTCTGGGCAAACCTGATCCCCAGTTCCCTGAGTTCATCAGGATCCAGGACCACCTCATGGTCATCCAGCGCTCGCACAGTGGAATCATAAACATCCTTCCCAATGATGGAGGCATCTGCGACCAGATCATCAACCATCTGGGATTTGAGTCTCTGCTGGTTTACATATTCCAGAATGGTATCGACCTTCCGGTTCAGCTCAGCGATCTGTGTTGAAGTATTTTCTGCCATTTGCTCTCCTGTTAAACAATTTCATTCTTTTTCCCGGCCATGGTCATATGGGCCTCAATGGGCATCTCTTTTCCCCTTAGCAGAATATGCCAGTAGATCCACCTGAAGATCATCTTTCCATAATGATTGATCTTGGTATTTCGCAACAGTCCGAACGGACCTATTCCCGGCAACGGAAAGGTGCCGGGCAAAGGTTCGGTATCGTAGTTAAAATCGATCAGGGCACCTTTTCCGTATCCGGTCTCTATGTAACAGTTGGCATGCCCGTCAAACCTGGCTGTCAACGGCCTGTTCTCGATGGCGTTCATGAGGTTCTCAAAAAGGATCTCTGCAGCAAAATGGGCCACTGAACCTGCTTTTGAAGTCGGGATATTGGAAGCATCGCCCAGTACAAAAATGTTCTCAAACTGTCTGGACTGAAGAGTCTCTTTATCCGTCTCCACATAGTTCATGTCATCCCCCAGCCCGCTGCGTTCGATCATTTCAGAACCCATATTGACCGGTACAATGGTCAGGGCATCAAAAGGAATCTCCACTTCATCATAGGACCGGAGAATCTTCTTCTCATTATCAATGCTTTCCAGATAAAATTCGGGTACCACTTTGATGTTTTTATCCTTCAACAACTGGCTCAACATCTTTGTGGCTATAGGTTTGGTAAAAGCACCCGGGAGCGGAGTCACAAAAGTTATATCCACCTTGTCCCTGATCCCTTTTTCGGTAAAATAAGCCTCGGCCAGACACACAAACTCAATGGGTGCCACCGGGCATTTAAAAGGAAGTTCGGAAATACACATCACCAGTCTGCCTCCTTCCCAGGTCTTAAAAAACTGCTGCAGGGCCACCGCTCCTTCAATGGTGTAGAAATCGAAAATACTCTTTCGCCACTCCTTCCCCAGCATTCCGGGTGTTTCATCCGGCCGCGTCTGGGTACCCGTGGCAATGATCAGGAAATCATATGCAAGGACAGTACCATCCTTCAGGTAGACCTTACTGGCTTCTCCTTCAACCCGGTCGATTTCCTGGTAGAGTATCCTGACCCCGGAAGGAAAGAAATCCCCTTTTGGCTTGATCACATCAGACTTATTATAAATACCGAATGGTATAAAAAGGAAACCGGGCTGGTAATAATGGGTTCTATGCTGATCCACCAGTGTGATCTCCCATTCCTGACGATCCAGCGCTTTAAATAACTTGTTGGCCATCATGGTACCGGCAGTTCCCCCGCCCAGGATTAAAATCTTTTTCATATTATTGTTGATTATTGTTTTGTTATTTTGCAAACATAACTATGCAGGAACATTTGTGATTTCAATAACGATATGATAATTATCATGGCATGATAGTTATCAGTCCACGATATGTTGACCGGCATTTTATTAGACGATGGATCCAGCCTGCTCCTGTGAACTTTGTGAACTGAGAGGTCTCTTTTTCGAGAGCCTGAAAAAGGAATATGCCGATTTGATCTGCTCCGGGAAAGTGGAAAAAGCATTTAAACAGGGAGAGACCATCATCAAGGAAGGCACCCATATCAAAGATTTTGTCTACCTGAAAAGCGGCCTGGTCAAGCTCTACAGGAGAGATGACAACGGCAGGGAACAAATCATCTCTATAGCCAAACCATTTGATTATGTAAGTCTGCTAAGCGTCTTTTCCACGGACCGTTATAACTATTCTGTAACTGCCCTGGAAGATTCGGTGACCTGTAACCTGAATATGGATGATATTCGAACCATCATCAAACAGAATGGTAACCTGGCACTGAACCTTCTTCAGAAAATGAGTGTTCTGGCAGATACACTTATTCTGGATTCACTTGAGATACGCAAGAAACACCTGCGGGGCCGTGTGGCTTTTCTGCTGCTCCGTTTTGCAAATGAAATCTACTTCTCCAATGAATTTGAACTGCCCCTCAGCCGTAAGGAGATGGCCGAATATGTGGGCATGACCACCGAAAATGTAATTCGCTCCCTGAGCGAATTCAGGAAAGACGGAATCCTGAAGATTTACGGCAAAACCATTCAGATTGTCAACATGGAGACACTACGGTCCATCTCTGAATTTGGTTAACACCTTGTATTCCTGTTGCAAAATAACCAACTTTTAATTTCCTGTTTCAGTATTATTGACATACGATTCCACTGCGACATACGATTCCACAAACAATATTTTGCAAAATTTTCTGTCATTTTCTTGACACGGGTATTCCTTTATCTTAAATTTGTACGATATATGTATTTTATTACTTATTTCGTATTATTATGAGTATTACGTCCAGTACTAAGCGAGAATTGATCCT
>JANTFK010000308.1 GCA_024763595.1 Bacteroidales bacterium
AGCGGCAGTTCTGAGTAGTTGCGGCGGACTTAACAAAATGGTCAAGAATTCTGACCAGGTTAATTACCAGGTTACTCCTGAAGTGCTGGAAATGCATGGTGGAGTGGTTGATGTAACCGTCAATGTAGACTACCCGGCAAAGTATTTTAACAAAAAGGCAATTGTTACTCTTACACCTGTTGTCAGGTACGAAGGCGGTGAACTGACACTGGATCCGTTTGTGGTTCAGGGGCAGGACGTAACCGACAACAACAAGCCGATAAGTTATGACAACGGAGGCTCTGCCAGTTTTTCTGGTACCTTTAAGTATGAAGAGCCGATGATGATGTCCGAACTCTTTGTAAATGCAACGGGTGCCATCAAGGACAAGACTGCTGATCTGGGAGATGTAAAACTTGCAGATGGTATTATTGTAACTCCCCTTCTGGTTCAGAATGATCCCAAGGTTATCATGTTCAAGGATCATTACCAGCAAATCGTTCCTGAGTCATATGTTTCTGATATTAAATATATCATTAACAGGGCTGATGTGCGTCGCTCCGAAACCAAAAAGCCGGAGATGGTAGGACTGAACGAGACTATCAAAACAGCGGATGAAAATGAAAGGCTGGATCTCAAAGGAATCGAAATTTCTGCTTACGCTTCTCCCGACGGGGAATATGATTTTAATGAGAAGCTGGCTGGCAAACGCCAGAAAACCGCTGAAAAATACCTCAACGGACAGATTAAAAAAGCTAAGGTCGATGTAGATGAATCATTGTTGAGCCTGCTTTCAACCCCGGAGGACTGGGAAGGATTCAAAGCAGCTGTAGAAGCTTCCAATATTCCGGATAAGGAGATGATCCTCAGGGTACTCAGTATGCATTCAGATCCGGTGGTCCGTGAACAGGAGATCAAGAATCTCTCAGCTGCCTACGAAGTGATTGCCGATGAGATTCTTCCTCAACTCAGAAGGTCCAAGTTTACCGTGAATATGGAAAAAATCGGCTGGAGCGACAGTGAGTTGAAGGACCTCTGGGTCAACAACCCGGATACACTGGTACTGGAAGAGCTGCTGTATACAGCAACCCTGATGAATGACAATGAGACCAAGTTGAAGATCTATACCAAAGCTACTAAAGTTGCCCCCGGCTGTTTTCGTGCCCAGAGCAACAAAGGTGCTGTTCTTTATGAAATGGGTAAACTTGACCAGGCTGCTGCATCGTTCAAAGCCGCCAAAGCAATCAAAGATCATGATATTGTAAACAACAACCTGGGAGCCATCGCTTTGAGAAATGGTGATGTAGCCGGAGCAAAAGAGGCCTTTACTGCTTCACTGGGTGCTGGAGACAAGGTTAATTATAACCTGGGCATCGTCAGCATTATGGAAGGGCAATACAATGCAGCCATCAACTATTTTGGCAACGATCCTTCGTTGAACGCGGCCCTTGCCTTGTACCTGAACGGTGACGCAAACGGTGCCTGGAGAATGGCTTCCAACCTGGAGGGGAATTCACCCTATCGTAACTATCTGCTGGCAGTCATTGCCGCAAGCCAGGATAAGCCCAACGTTGTTTATGATAACCTGAAACAGGCTATTAAGAACTGCAAAAAGCCACAGATGCTAAAAGATAAAGCTAAAAAGGATCTTGAATTCGCCAAATATTTTGAAGAAGCTGAATTCAAGTCCATTGTTGAGTAAGAAACAACGATGAATATCATTGAACTGAGGGTGTCCCAAAAGGGCACCCTTTTTCTGTGGTCAGATCCCTGGAACAGATAGTTGCGAGACCATTCCCCAGATCACAATGCCTGCTGCCACAGAGATGTTCAGGGAGTGTTTGGTGCCATACTGGGGGATTTCCAGGCACAGATCGGCCATGTCCACAACCTGCTGATCCACACCCCTGATCTCATGTCCGAATACAATGGCATATCCCTGGTTACTCAATAGCTTTACATTCTCCAGTGAAACGGCCTTCTCGGTTTGTTCCACAACCAGGATCCTGTAGTGGGCTTCTTTCAACCTGCGGATGGCTTCCGTGGTCTCCTCAACATATTCCCAGCGGACCGATTCTGTAGCCCCCAGCGCAGTTTTATGTATCTCGCGATGGGGAGGTATAGCAGTAATTCCACACAGGACTACCCGTTCCAGCCTGAACGCATCAGCAGTCCGGAAAACCGACCCAATATTATGCTGACTGCGAATATTATCCAGCACAACCACTAGCGGGACCTTATCGGAACGCTTAAATTCTTCAACAGTCAGGCGGTTCAGTTCCTCATTCCGCAGTTTTCTCATGGTGCACAATTTACTAAGAAATTAATCATTTCTCCTCCGTGAGTGACTTTATGGATTTTTGACTTTTGACTATCGTTGTAATTGCTAAATTTGCAAAGAATCCTGGAAAAATGGTTCCAATAAAGAAAATGTAATTGAAAATTTTAAACGTATGAATATTCACGAATTTCAGGGAAAACAGATCTTAAAACAATATGGCGTAGCGGTACCTGCCGGAGAAGTGGCCCATACTCCGGAAAAGGCTTACGAGGCCGCTCAAAGAATAAAAGCTGAGACAGGTGCAGATACCTGGGCTGTAAAGGCGCAAATCCATGCCGGTGGAAGAGGCAAAGGGGGGGGGGTTAAGATAGCCAGATCGCTGGATGAAGTTAAACAACTTGCCAAATCTATCCTGGGAATGACCCTGGTTACACACCAGACGGGACCGGAAGGGAAAGTTGTTCATAAAGTACTGGTTGAGCAGGGCATCTACTATCCAGGGGAAAGCGAACCCCGTGAGTTTTATATGAGTGTTTTGCTGAATCGTGAAACAGGTAAAAATATCATCATGTACTCCACTGAGGGTGGTATGGATATTGAAACTGTGGCAGAAAAGACACCTCATCTCATCTTCAGGGAAGAGGTTGATCCCGGAGTGGGGATCCAGGCTTTCCAGGCAAGACGCATTGCCTTTAACCTGAAGCTGACCGGCAAAGCATTCAAAGAGATGGTAAAATTCGTCTCTGCACTTTACAGGGCTTTTGAAGGTTCCGATGCATCCCTTTTCGAGATCAATCCCGTTTTCAAGACATCTGATGAACGGATCATGGCTGCAGATGCCAAGGTGAACATTGATGACAATGCCCTTTACAGACATTCAGATTATGCAGCCATGCGGGATCTGAACGAAGAGGACCCAACAGAAGTTGAAGCCGGCAAATATAACCTGAACTTCATCAAACTTGAAGGTAATGTAGGTTGCATGGTAAACGGGGCAGGACTTGCCATGGCAACCATGGATATTATCAAACATTCCGGCGGAGAACCTGCCAATTTTCTTGATGTGGGTGGAACTGCCAATGCCCAGACAGTGGAGGCCGGATTCAGGATTATCCTGAAAGATCCCAATGTAAAAGCGATCCTGATCAATATATTTGGAGGAATAGTCCGTTGTGACAGGGTAGCAGAAGGAATTGTTGAAGCGTACAGAACCATCGGTAAAATTGAAATCCCCGTTATTGTCAGGCTGCAGGGAACCAATGCCGAAGAGGCGAAAGTCCTGATTGACAATTCGGGCCTTGAAGTGCATTCGGCCATCACCCTGGAGGAGGCCGCCGGCAAAGTCAGTGAGCTGGTAAACTAGTAATCCGGCAACCAGTTATGCGGTATGGATAGTCTGTTTGCCCATGGTTGGCTGGAAAACCGGGGGTTCAGATTAGGCCCCTGTTCCTGAGTGTAATCTCCATCTTTTGCTGCAGTTGTACAGCCTCTTCCCTGGCTGCCTGTTCAAACTTATTGGTAACATCTGCATATAAGATGGACCTGCTTGCATTGACCAGTAAACCGCACCGGTCATTCATGCCGTATTCTGCCACATCATACAGGTTCCCTCCCTGGCTCCCTACACCCGGCACCAGTATAAAGTGTTCCGGTATCAGTCGTCTGATAGCACCCAGTGCCTCAGCTCTGGTCGCACCCACTACATACATGATATTGTTGACAGTACCCCACCCTGCCGAAGTAGCTATGACCTGTTCATATAACCTGGTCTCATTTTCAAGCACAAGCTGCTGAAAGTCTGCTGAACCTTCGTTGGATGTGAGGGCCAGCAAGATGGCCCATTTCCCTTCAACCTCGAAGAAAGGAGACAAACTATCGAATCCCATATAGGGAGAAAGTGTAATGGCATCGCAATCGAGCGTGTTAAAGAATGCACGGGCATACATGCGTGAAGTATTCCCTATATCACCACGCTTGGCATCAGCAATGATAAATATATCCGGGTGTTGTTCACGCAGATAGGTAACGGTCATCTCAAGGCTCATGTAACCGGCAGCCCCCATACTTTCATAAAATGCCAGATTGGGTTTGTAGGCAACAGCCAGATCGGCAGTGGCATTGATAATATGCTTGTTGAATTCAAAGATGGGGTATTCCGAATCGAGCAGCATCCTGGGGATCTTATTATAATCCGTGTCCAGCCCTATGCAGAGATAGCTCTTTTTTCTCAGTATATTCCTGAATATTTCTTCGGCATTCATCGCTGCTTGTATTATTGCATTCCGCTTTCCTTCAGGCGTTCGGCGTTCTCCGCCATTTGCAGTTTATCAATGATCTCCTGCAGGTCACCGTTCATAATGGATTGCAGATTATATAAAGTGAGATTGATCCTGTGATCGGTCACACGGCCCTGGGGATAATTATATGTGCGGATCTTGGCTGACCGGTCGCCCGATGAAACCATGGTTTTCCGCTGGGAAGATATTTCGTCCATCCGTTTCTGGTATTCCAGGTTGTACAGCCTGGCCTTAAGTTCTTTCATTGCTTTATCCAGGTTCTTTAATTGTGACTTTTCATCCTGGCATGTCACAACGATGCC
>JANTFK010000309.1 GCA_024763595.1 Bacteroidales bacterium
CCATGATGGAGTCCGTGGCATATGCTTTATATGACTCTTTCAAAATTCTGAAAGAGTCGGGAAAGACCATCAATGCTCCCATTGTACTGAATGAAGGGGGCGCAAAGAGCAAACTCTGGCGACGGATCATCACCGATGTGTTTAACATGCCCACTGTGATGGTCAAACGAAGGACAGGTGCCCCGTATGGCGATGCCATTCTTGCCGGAGTTGCGACTGGAATATTCAAAGACTTTTCTGTAACAAAAGATTGGGTGGAGTATGTGGAACCTTTAGAGCCGGATAGTAAAACGCATAAACTATATATGGAGTACTTTGATTTGTACAAAAGTATTTATGGGCATATCAAGGCTGATTATAAAACGCTGGCAAAACTGAGAAATGCATATTAAACAGTAAGGCATGGAATTATTAAGAAAACTGGATGCCAGGATGGTTGCCGGAAATCCGGTAAGAACAGGGATTATCGGCTGTGGTCAGATGGGGTCGGGACTGGCGCATACCATCAGTAATATTCGCGGGATGCAGGTGCAGGCCATTGCCGATATTGAACCGGAACGGGCACGAAAAACATTGATTGATATAGGAATCCCGGTATCAAATATCCGGGTAACAGAAAAACCGGGAGAGGCCAACGATTTTTTAAGAAGGGGCAAGTTTATCGTTACTCCGGATGCCCTGCTTATGACAGAGCTGGATCTGGTGGATGCCAATGTTGAGGCGACTGGTGTTACAGATGTGGGAGCAAGGGTGGCTCATGCCTCCATAGAGCAAAAGAAACCCATTATCATGCTAAATGTGGAAACCGACGTAACCATTGGTGCATACCTCAGTCAACTTGCCAGGAAGAACAATGCCCTCTATACTGTAGCATCCGGAGATGAACCAGGTGTTTGTAAGATGCTGTATGAACAGGCCGTACTTGCAGGGTTTGAAGTGGTGACCATTGGTAAAGGCAAGAACAATCCCATTGATTTTGATGCAACCCCGGAGCGCTATGAAGAGGAAGCTTTATCGAAGGAGATGAACCCCAAAATTCTGGTCTCCTTCCTGGATGGTACCAAAACCATGGTGGAGATGGCTGCAGTTTCCAATTCTACTGGATTGGTTGCTGACACACCAGGAATGCACGGGCCTAAAGTTGAAATTGACGACCTGCTGCAATACTATATTCCTGAGTCCGATGGTGGTATTTTGAGTCAATCAGGATGTGTGGATTATAGCACAGGAGCTATTGCACCGGGTGTTTTCGTCATTGTACGGTCTTATGACGAGCGCATCAGAAAAGATATGCGCTTTATTACCAAAGCAGAAGGGCCCTACTATCTGCTTTTCAGGCCGTATCACCTATGTGATCTGGAGACCCCTCAATCCATTGCAGAAGCTGTTCTATTAAATGAGGTAACAGTGGCTGCTGAGACCATGCATTCGGAAGTGGCCACGGTCGCCAAAAGAGACATTCGAAAGGGAGAGAAGATCAAGGGAATTGGAAGTGCCGATATCTTCGGGAGAATATACAGGTATGCAGATGCGCGCGCCGCAGGGTCCGTTCCACTGGGTATTGCGGAAAATGGTATTGCCAGATCGGATATTCAAAAAGGGGAGCTCATCACCAGTCACAATTTGAACATCGATTCGTCCACTTTTATTTATAACCTTCGAAGAGAACAAGATAAATTAATGGGTCATGCCTGAAACAATGAATGCACTTGTTGTGCGAGCGCCCATGGATTATGGAATTGAGACGAAAGAAGTCCCCCGGGTTCCGGCCGGAAGTCTCCTGCTTAAGGTTCTTGCATGTGGTTTGTGCGGCTCGGACCTGCGAACCCTGCGTTCAGGGCATAAAAAGATCCGGTTGCCGTTTACCATCGGTCATGAAATATGTGCCAGGGTTGAAAAGTCCGGGAAAGCGTATGTTGGTCCCTGGAAAGTGGGGGAAACCCTGGCAGTATCCCCTTTGGTCTATTGTGGAAAGTGCATTTTTTGCATGCATGGCGAATATGAATTATGTACCGGTTACAGGGAGATCGCCCAGGTATGGCCAGGTGGATTTGCTGAATACATGGCATTGCCGGAGGAAGCCATAGCACATGGTACCATCCAGAAGGTACCGGAAGGGCTGGACCCGGTACATGCCACCATGGTCGAACCCCTGTCGTCCTGTGTCAATGCCCAGGAAAAAGGAAAGATCACACATGGCGATACAGTATTGATCATTGGTGCCGGACCCATTGGTGCCCTGCATCTTGAGCTGGCCAGGGCCAGGGGAGCCGCACAGGTTATCTTTGCTGATATTTCAGCAGAACGTTTGAAACTGGCTGAAATATATGAGCCCGATCTGATGATCAACACACTGCAACAGGATGTAAAAAAAGAAGTATTGAAAGCTACAAACGGCATTGGCCCTGGTGTAATCATCACTGCCAATCCAGATCCTTCAACACAGGTACTGGCCGTTGATCTTGCCCGGAAAGGGGGTCGAATACTGCTCTTCGGGGGGCTTCCTGGAAATAAAGAAGTACCTGGTGTGAATATGAATACCGTTCACTATAATTCCCTGCATCTCATTGGCACCACCATTTTTGCACCCAGACATAACAGGGAAGCGCTTGAGTTACTTTCAAAAGGCCACATCTCTGCTGAGAAATTTATCTCGCATCAGTTTAAACTAACCGATTTCAACCGGGGTGTGCAACTGGCCCTTGAGGGTAAGAGCAGAAAAATTGTTTTTATACCCTGAAAGCTTTGAATATGAACAGACCTGAGAAAGTTTTTCCATTGCCCGATATTGGACAAATCTGCATTATTGTTCCGGACCTTGACAAAGCCGTTAAAAACTATTGGGAAAGGTTTGGAATTGGGCCATGGGACCTGTATACCTACGGGAAGCCCCTGGTAAAAAGAATGACAAGACACGGGAAACCATGTGATTATAAAATGAAGGTAGCACTATCATACATCGGGAAGATGCGTATTGAACTGATAGAACCGCTTGAGGGAGATACAGTGTATAAAGAGTTTGTGGAGCAACATGGATACGGGGTACATCATCTGGGAGTGCTGACAGAGGATATGGAAGTATCCCTGAAAAAGGCTGAAAGGTGCGGAATAAAAGTAACCCAGGATGGTGCCGGGTTTGGTCTTGATGATGATGGTCACTATGCCTACCTGGATACCGAACCCCTGCTGGGTACTACCATAGAATTGATTGAGCGGCCCAAACGCCGTAACCCACCGGAAAAAATATACCCGTAATTTAAAAAACCTTTAAAATGACCGCAGTATGAAAGTAAAAGAAAACAAAATAACATTTGGTCTGATCGTTGGTACCAGGGGCTTCTTCAACAGTGCACTGGCTGTTGAAGGAAGAAAGAGCCTGATAGCGCTGATTGAGAAACTGGGCTATGACCATGTAATATTACCCGTCGAAGCAACACCTACAGGTGCCCTTGAGACCCTGGAGGATGCCAGAAAATGTGCCATGTTGTTCAATGAGAAAAGGTATGAGATAGATGGTGTGATTGTTTCGCTGCCCAATTTTGGTGATGAGCTGGGTATTGTCAATGCGCTGAATATGGCTAAGCTTGACGTGCCGGTCCTTGTCCAGGCTTGTGATGATGACAATGACAAAGTGAGTATCAGTCAGCGAAGAGATGCATTTTGTGGCAAATTGTCGGTATGCAATAACTTATACCAGTATCACATTCCTTTTACAGACACCACCTTTCATACGTGTAAAATTGAAAGCGATCTATTTGAAAAAGATATCATCAGGTTTGCAAAGATTTGCAGGGTGACCCGTGGCTTGTCCGGGGCGCGCATTGGAGCCATTGGAGCCCGGCCCGGAGCCTTCCAGACCATGCGTGCCAGTGAAAAAATTCTACAGGCCACAGGGATCACTGTCGTACCGGTGGATATGTCAGAAATTCTGGGCAATGCCAACAGCATCGGAAATGATGCCCCCGAAGTCAAACAGAAACTGGAGGAGATCCATGCCTATGGAAACATTCCGGAAGGAATAGCCGGTGAAAGTATTATAAAGCAGGCAAAATTTGGGATTGCCAGTGAGCGATGGATCGGGGAGAACGAAATTGATGCTGCTGCTTTTCAATGCTGGACATCCGTACAGGAAAACTATGGTTGTGCCACCTGTCTGACCATGAGTATGCTTAGTGAAAGATTATTGCCATCAGCCTGTGAGGTTGATATTACCGGAGCGATTTCAATGTATGCACTATCACTTGCTTCCGGTAATCCCGCTGCCCTGCTTGACTGGAATAATAATTATGGTGAGGAACGAAACAAGTGCAGCGGGATCCACTGCAGTAACTTTCCCAAAAGCTTTATTGCTGATACCATAGAGATATCCGCGCTGGATGTTCTTGGTGCCAGTCTGGGAGCGGAGAATTGTTTCGGTGCGGTGAAGGGCAAAGTGGCGAAAGGGCCCTTTACCTATTTCAGGATCTCCACCGATGATCTGAAGGGGTCAGTAAAAGCATACCTGGGCGAGGGCAATTTCACCGATGATCCGTATGACATGGATGGGGGCGTCGCCATTTGTGATGTGAATAATTTGCAGGGATTGATGAAATATCTGTGTAAAAATGGCTTTGAACATCATGTGGCAATGGGAAGAGATCATGTTGCCGATATAATTGAAGAGGCGGTGACAAATTACCTGGGCTGGGAAGTTTATCACCATAAATAATCTATCGATGATACTCCTTTACATGGCCGGATTTGTTATCATTACTTATTCTAATTCCTGAGGTCAGTACATGGAACCCGGAGGTGTAATAAAAACATGTTACAATTGCGCAGACTTATTGACAGA
>JANTFK010000310.1 GCA_024763595.1 Bacteroidales bacterium
CTCAAACGCTCTACAGCCCAATAAAACCGTTCATAATATCCTAAAAAAGGTGAAATTTTCTTGTTTTTTGGAGGTGTCGTGCCAAGTTGGGTTAAAAAATAAGTTTTACCCATGAATTTAAGATTCGTATCATTGATTTACCGGAAAATGGAAGCTTGCCAGACGCCATGTTATCCATAGGCCTTTTGAAAAGCTCTGGATTTTAGTTCCTGTTCCGATTTTGAGATACCCATTTTTGCGGCGGTTTTTCTCCATGCCTGTACGGATTGTTTTATTTCCTTGATGATATGAAAAGCACGATCCTTGGTAAGCCTGAAATATTCGTGTACTTCCATGGCGAGGTCTAAATCCAAAGCGTTATCATTTTCTGATATGTTTAACTTCAAACCTGTACCGGTCTCAACAGGATTGATATCATAAGCCGGGGACAGAACCCAACCGGCCTTCGTTAGAAGAAATCCATGATTTCTTAGATGATCATCAATGTTGGAAACACAAATACTGAATACAATTCGTCGCCATAGTTGTTCCAGATCTAAAGCAATTCTTCCTCCCCGGGTTGTTATGAAATCAACCAGTTCAAGGTAACTTACTCCATCCGCATGATCCTGTCCATCACGATGTCCCAGCAGAGTCAAGGCGGAGGCAAAATGTATTCGATTACCTGAGGATGTCCGGTCAAATCTTTTGGTAAGGAAGGTGTGGTTTTTACCTGAGAATCTTCTGGCCTGGGCCTCTGCCATTTGAATTCCTGAGCCAATGGCCAGTTCACGTGTGACCATCTCCCATCCGCCAATGTCTGATTGATCGTTCTTACTCGGGAATTTAGCGATCCAGAGCTGTTTGCTTTGATCTACAACACTGGCCTTTGGTCGTGCACCACCAAGTAAGGCCCCAGGCGCAACCAGCATATTCAGCCACCTGAGGTAATCAGGATTGTCAATCACATCTTCATCTTCCAGTCGCAGGCTTATTTCTTCAAGTTTCCTGATAGATGTCCAGGGCGGACTGGCCAGTTGCTTATTATCATTTTGAAATGCACAAGTGGTTTCATGTTTAAACCTGAGTCCCCCCATTCTGTGTCCGTCGTAGACTCCCATCAGATAGTCCACTTCAAAAAGATGTTTCTCTGGCCGTTCTTCATGTCGTGCCAAAGCGGCTTCATTTCTTCTCATAAGGATACGCCCCCATCTGTCAGGTGAGGAATCCAGGAACAATCCAAAATTACCCTTTGATTCATCGTTCAGGTGTTGCATACCCTCGTATAATTGTAAAGCTGGATCAAATAGTTGAGCATGTCCGGATTTCAACCAGTCCTGATTGTATTCGAATGAGAAAACCTCTTTCCCCCTAAATAATTCTGCATGCAACCGCCCCATGAAGATTGGACCATTCATTTTGTCCCAGTCAGCATATACAAATATATCCCGGCTATTTTCTTTCTTCTTTGTCATGTTAAGTGCTTCGGGGCTCTTTTTTTTTACACTTAGATTGGCATCCTGCAGTTTCCTGCCCAGTTCATCATCCCTTGCAATCAATAATAAATCATTCTCCAGACCAAGAACATGTAACACGTTCAGGTAATAACCTATGCTGACACCAGCATATATATTCAAACAACAGGCAATCCGGAAAATTTGACACTTGAATTACATGAGTGCTGAGTTTAACCAGGAAGAAGGGTGGAGCATCACTTACCGGGAACGAATTTCTGAACCCGCCAGGACAGAATTTCAGATACATAAACCTCTCCGGATCTGCCCGCAGCAATGCCGTGAGCGAAGGAGAGAAACCCGGCACTCCTGCCTGGTTTACCGAAAGTTCCCAGCAGGTTTCCGCTTCTGTCCATGTGAACCACCCTGTTGGCATAGCCATCTGTCATCCAGAGCGTACCATCGACGGCCACATCCAGGCACCAGGGGGCTCCTGCATGTTTCCACTGGGCGATATAATTACCCTCCAGATCAAAGATCTGTAACCGGAGGTTATCGCGATCGGCCACATACAGCAGGTTGTCAGGGCCCACCACAAGCGAGTGAGGTGTAAAAAACTCTCCCGGTCCATCCCCGCGTTTTCCCCATGCTTTCATAAAATGGCCGTATTTGTCCAGCTTCACGATCCGGGAGTTACCATAACCGTCTGAAATAAAGATCTCATCATCCGGCCCGAATGCCACATCGGTGGGTTGATTGAATAAATCCTCCGTTTCATCTGCGGTTCCCTTCCGGCCCAGCACCATGGTTACATGTCCCTCCTTGTCAAGCCGAAGTACCGTATGATTGGCCACATCCGTAATCCAGATATTGCCGTGCCTGTCGATCCGCAATCCGTGTGCGGAGGCCACGATCC
This sequence comes from Bacteroidales bacterium, assembly GCA_024763595.1. Taxonomy (GTDB): domain Bacteria; phylum Bacteroidota; class Bacteroidia; order Bacteroidales. Next base: position 2,350 of record JANTFK010000310.1, read on the forward strand.
CTTTGGCCAGGGTCTGCACATAATCGCCCTGTTCGGTAAACTCCATGAGGGGATCCGTCCCCCGGTTAAAAACGTAGATATGTCCCCGTTTATCAATGGCCACTCCTGTTGATTCACCAAATGTAATGCCGGGAGGAAGTTTAAAGAAGCCCTCTTCAAGATGGTAATCAAGGCTCTTTGTTTCCAGTTCCTGCCCCGGAGGTGGTGGCGTATCGGTGTTATATTGTGCCATCATGATCACCGGGAATATGAACATAATCAGCGCTGTGATGGCTAATCTGGTGATGTTGCTTTTCATTGTCTTCTGTTTTTTACTGATAGGTTGTTTTACTCTTCAATCCATATAATATCATACATATCAAGGCGGGGGATGGTGAATTCAATCCGGTTGTCAGCAAAGTTCCACTCCACTTCCCGGCCGGAGGGCTGTACGGAGATCCTTTTAGGCGGGTTCTTCAGTGTGACCCTGATGGTCAGGGGCCCCACTGGCGGGATCTCATCATAGACATAAACATTTCTATTGGCGTGAGGGCCTGCTGTATTTATCAGATTGACAGCCAGGTTATGATCTACCCGGTTCAGGGTAACATCCACAAGATGTGACCCTTCAACCGTGACTGCCGGATACGGGAACAGTTCATTGACCAGGCCACCTATATAGTTGCGGGCCACCGTCACTTTCCCGGTCAGATAGCGTCCACCCATATTTAAATAGACCCCGGCAATCTTTCCTTTACCCAGTTCCCGGATTGATCCTGCAGTTTCATATTTACCACTGCGTTGTTTATCTCCATATATTTTCCCAAACGGAATCGCACGATCTGAAAGTTCAACTCTTTGGGAGAGGGACTTAATGCTGCCAATCTGTCCCTGGTAATACAGGTGGTTGGGCCGTACTTCGGGTGCGTCAAGCAATTCCACACCCAGTGCTTTTTCAAACAATTTACAGGCAACCGGACCGGTAACCAGCAGGTTACCGCCATGTTCAACATATTGCACCAGCTTTTGCCTGAACTCTTCCGTAATGGTTTCCCATTCCGGGTAGATCAGCAGCGGATAGCGGTTGAGGTTCTCTTCCAGGTTATGTTCCATCACAATATCTACCACATACTGGTTCTCCAACAATATCTGAAGGGTGCCTTTCAGCCCATTCAACTCTCCGGAACCTGCCTGGAACAATTTATTCATTTTCTTATAACAGGCATCTGTGGAGAGTATCAATCCCGTCTGGGGAACTGCCACCGAATGATGACAGAATGGTTGCCTCCTGCGGCAGAATTGTGCAACACCGGTCATGGTCTCCATATCCGAAAGGACTACCGAGGCATCCCGTCTCTGATTAAAGTAAACCTGGAACCCTCCTCCCTGGGAGAGTACTTCAGCTGCTTCCTGTTGCAGCTGATTCACTGATTTGGCAGATTGAAATGCACCAGGATCGCTCCAGTTGATGGAAAAGCTCCAGGCCATCAGGTCCCATGGTTTGCCCTGCTGTGACAATATGCGGGCTTCCATGCGGGCTGCATTGATACTTTGATTCGGTGTAATGTCGCCGGAGAGAAAGTCCACCCCTGCAGTTACCGGTTCGGGCATGAATGAACTGTAGGCCCAGTTGCTCGCTATCTGGAACTGTGGATTATAGCGGTGCAATTCGTTCACATAGTAGTTTAAATAGGTGCGGAATCCTTCTCTGAAAAACTGAGAAAACGCGTACCACCCTGTATCACCTGGCGTTTTTGGAACAGACTGGTAGCCGGTTTGTTTTTGAAAGCGTTCAACTATTTCCGGATTGTAATCCCTTTCCATCCCCCAGCACTCTCCGTCTACCCATACCCCGTCAATATTGTATATGTCATTGAGCTCCTTTAACTGGGGAATCAGCAGCTTATTCACATAGGGCCCAAAGACAGAAGTTACGCTACCGTTTATTCCTCCAGTTTCTCCATTCGGGCCCATAATGGCCCATCCGGGATGCTTTTTTACTGCTTCATTATCCAGCACTCCGGAGTAGTGGCAATAGAGGGCGACACCCTTTGCTGCTGTACGCTCACGAAAGATCTTCAGGGCATCTTTAACGAAGCCCGGTGCAGGATTACCCACCTTTGTTGGATAACTTGACAATCCCCGGTGTCCTTTACAGTCTACCTGTATATAATCCGGTTGTACAATATCAACGATGCTGTCAACCATTGCAGGGGTGACTCGTTTACCGATCTCTGTACAATCATCTCCGGCATGAAAATCGAAGTGGATGCCAAGAAAACTTTCGGAACGCCTGAGCCGCCCGGGATATTCGCTCTCCTGCGCCACGATCGGATCTGCCGGAAGAAATAGCAGCATGACCCATGCAAACACGATCTGGTTTTTCATAATACCATTGTTTATCCGTTTCTCATTTTCTCTGACCCAAAGGTTCAATCTGAATATTTCGGTCAGATACCGGCCCTGTAAAACTGTCAGAAAAGACAATTACATCGGC
>JANTFK010000311.1 GCA_024763595.1 Bacteroidales bacterium
AGGTCCTTAAACCTGAAACCATTAACTACCGGACCTATAAACCGGAAAGAGATGGATTATTTTGTGAAAGGATCTTCGGACCGGTGAAAGATTATGAGTGTCATTGCGGTAAATATAAACGGATTCGTTATAAAGGGATCGTTTGTGACCGTTGTGGTGTGGAGGTAACAGAAAAAAAGGTACGTCGTGAAAGGATGGGCCACATTTCACTGGTGGTCCCGGTGGCGCATATTTGGTATTTCCGCTCCCTTCCCAATAAAATTGGTTATTTGCTGGGATTACCCACCAAGAAACTGGACTCAATTATCTATTACGAGCGGTATGTTGTGATCAATCCTGGTATCAAGCAGGCCGATGGTGTGAATTATCTGGATTTCCTGACGGAAGATGAATACCTGGACATTCTGGCCAGCCTGCCCAAGGAAAATCAACTGTTGGAAGATGATCACCCGGATAAGTTCATTGCCGGAATGGGTGCAGAAGGTTTGCACCAGCTTCTCTCCAGGCTCAACCTGGATGAGCTCTCTTATTCCCTGAGGCATAAGGCCGGTACAGAAACCTCCCAGCAGCGTAAAAATGAAGCGTTGAAACGCCTGCAGGTGGTAGAGGCATTCCGGGCTTCAAAAGGGGTGAATCGTCCCGAGTGGATGATCGTAAAAGTGGTCCCTGTCATTCCGCCCGAACTGAGGCCCCTCGTACCGCTTGATGGAGGGCGCTTCGCCACATCTGATCTGAACGATCTTTATCGCAGGGTGATTATCCGGAACAACCGGCTGAAGCGATTGATAGAGATTAAAGCTCCCGAGGTTATTCTGCGCAATGAAAAGCGGATGCTCCAGGAAGCTGTAGATTCATTATTTGACAACTCCAGGAAGGCCAATGCGGTGAAAACCGATGCCAATCGTCCGCTGAAGTCTCTCTCTGATAGTCTGAAGGGGAAACAGGGACGTTTCCGTCAGAACCTGCTGGGTAAACGTGTGGACTATTCCGCCCGATCTGTGATCGTGGTTGGACCGGAACTGCAGTTGCATGAGTGCGGCCTTCCCAAGGATATGGCCGCTGAACTCTATAAGCCCTTTATTATCCGGAAACTGATTGAACGTGGTATTGTAAAAACAGTAAAATCGGCCAAGAAGATTGTTGACCGGAAAGATCCGGTGGTTTGGGATATATTGGAAAATGTATTAAAAGGACATCCGGTGCTGCTGAACCGGGCACCTACGTTGCACAGGCTGGGCATCCAGGCTTTCCAGCCTAAATTAATAGAGGGAAAAGCCATTCAGCTTCACCCGTTGGTCTGTACCGCCTTTAACGCTGACTTTGACGGCGACCAGATGGCAGTGCATCTTCCCCTGGGGAATGCCGCAGTACTGGAAGCACAGATCCTGATGCTGGCTTCCCACAACATTCTGAACCCTGCCAATGGTGCTCCCATCGCAGTTCCATCACAGGATATGGTACTTGGGCTTTATTACATTACCAAAGCCAGGCGGAACACGAAGAGTAACCCTGTTAAAGGGGAAGGGATGCTCTTTTATTCATCTGAAGAGGTGACCATTGCTTATAATGAGAAACGCGTTGACCTGCATGCCATCATCAAGGTGAGGATTCCGAAAACGGGAAGTGAGCACGGAGAGACCGAATTGATCGAAACCACCGTAGGGCGTGTACTGTTCAACGAATTTGTACCTGTAGAGATCGGTTATATCAACGAATTGCTTACCAAGAAGTCGTTGCGTGACATCATCGGACGGGTGCTGAAAATAACCGGAACGGCCAAAACCGCCAAGTTTCTGGATGACATCAAGAATTTGGGTTATAGAATGGCCTTTAAGGGAGGCCTCTCTTTCAACCTGGACGATGTGATCATTCCAACCGAGAAAGAGACATTTGTGACGGACGGTTATTCCCAGGTGGATGAGGTGATGGATAGTTACAACATGGGTGTGATTACCAACAATGAAAGGTACAACCAGATTATTGATGTGTGGACCCATACCAATGCACGGCTGACCCAGACACTGATGAAGCAGCTGAGTTCAGACAAGCAGGGTTTCAACCCTGTCTATATGATGCTTGATTCCGGTGCACGGGGCTCCAAGGAGCAGATCCGGCAGCTCTCCGGAATGAGGGGCCTGATGGCCAAACCGCAGAAATCGGGTTCCACAGGATCCGAGATCATCGAAAACCCCATTCTCTCCAACTTCAAGGAGGGACTCTCTGTACTGGAGTATTTTATCTCTACTCACGGTGCCCGTAAAGGTCTGGCCGATACAGCACTGAAAACTGCTGATGCTGGTTATCTGACCCGTCGTCTGGTAGATGTCTCCCAGGATGTGATCATCCAGGAGCAGGACTGCGGAACCTTGCGCGGACTGGTGGCTGCTGCCATTAAAAAGAATGAGGAGGTAGTGGAAACCCTCTATGAAAGGATTCTGGGCCGCACCACGGTACATGATGTGTACCATCCCCTTACCGGTGACCTGATTATTAATTCCGGGGAGGAGATCACCGAGGAGATCGCTGCGATTATCGAGGAATCACCCATTGAACAGGTGGAGATCCGTTCAGTGCTTACCTGTGAATCGAAAAAGGGTGTTTGCGCCAAGTGTTACGGTCGTAATCTGGCTAACGGAAAGATGGTTCAGATAGGGGAAGCCACCGGAGTAATTGCAGCTCAGTCCATCGGAGAACCAGGTACACAGCTTACTTTGAGGACGTTCCACGTAGGTGGTACCGCTTCCAATATCACATCTGAGTCTAATGTGATTTCCAAATATGATGGTATAATCGAGATTGAGGAATTACGTACAGTAGTAACCGAGGACCCGGAGACCGGAAAAAAAGTGGACATTGTCATTGGCCGCCTGGCTGAACTGCGTGTGATGGATAAAAATACGGGTATTGCCCTGACCACACACACCATTCCCTATGGTTCCAAACTTTATACCAGGGATGGAGCCAAGGTGAAGAAGGGAGACCTGATCTGCGAATGGGATCCGTATAATGCATTGATAATTAGTGAGGTAGCTGGAAAGGTCAGTTTTGATAATGTGATTGAGGGGATTACTTTCAGAGAGGAATCTGATGAGCAGACCGGGTTTAAGGAGAAGGTGATTATAGAGACCAGAGACCGTACCAAGAACCCGCTGATTAAAATCCTGAATACCAAGGGCGAACTGACAAAAAACTACAACCTTCCGGTTGGGGCACATATTGCTGTGAATGAAGGCGATAAGGTAAGTGCAGGAGAGATACTTGTGAAGATACCCAGGGCTGTAGGTAAATCGGGTGACATTACCGGTGGCCTTCCGCGTGTGACTGAATTATTTGAAGCACGAAACCCATCCAACCCGGCAGTGGTCTCCGAGATCGACGGAGAGGTAGAGTTTGGCAAGATCAAGCGTGGTAACCGGGAGATCATCATTACCTCCAAAGCCGGCGAGGTGAAGAAATACCTGGTTCCGCTTTCAAAACAGATCCTTGTACAGGAGAACGATTATGTGAGGGCTGGTACACCGTTGTCGGATGGTGCCATTACACCTGCTGATATCCTGGCCATTAAAGGACCTACAAAGGTTCAGGAGTACATTGTGAATGAGGTTCAGGAAGTATACAGGATGCAGGGTGTAAAGATCAATGATAAACATTTTGAGATCATTGTTCGCCAGATGATGCGCAAGGTAGAGATTGTTGATCCGGGTGATACCAAGTTTTTGGAGAAGCAGGTGGTTGACAAGTGGGATTTCATGAACGAGAATGACTGGATATACGGTAAAAAAGTTGTGGTTGAACCGGGCGATGCTCCGGATTATAAACCGGGTCAGATCATTACCGCCCGTAAATTGAGGGATGATAACTCTGTCCTGAAGCGGAAGGACCAGAAGCTAATCGAAGCCAGGGAAGCTGTTCCTGCAACCTCTTCACAGGTGCTTCAGGGAATTACCAAAGCTGCGTTGCAGACCAACAGCTTCATCTCTGCAGCTTCTTTCCAGGAGACCACCAAAGTGCTCAACGAAGCTGCTATATTCGGCAAAGTCGACATATTGGATGGTCTGAAGGAGAATGTGATAGTGGGACATCAGATCCCGGCAGGGACAGGCTCCAGGATCTATAACAACCTGGTAGTTGGTTCACGTGAGGAGTATGAAAGACTTACATCCGGAAAGGCCGAACTTGAAACATCGGATGAAGAGGAGGTTACCGAACCGGCACAGGACTAAAATGGCACAGGATTAAAATTTCTTGAAAATGGAAGAAGATAAAGCCAAGAAGAACCAGATCAACATTGAGTTGAAGGAGGATGTGGCCCAGGGGACCTACTCCAATCTGGCCATCATTACCCATTCATCATCAGAATTTGTACTGGACTTTGTGAGGGTGATGCCGGGGATTCCCAAAGCCGAAGTGAAATCGAGGGTGATCCTTACTCCCGAACACGCTAAACGGTTGTTGCATGCCCTGACCGATAATATGGAAAAGTACGAGAAAATCCACGGGCCGGTGAAAAACATCGATCCGGCCGGTGGTCCGGTCATCCCGATGAATTTCGGGGGCCCTGCCGGTCAGGCATGAGGTAGTGCTCAGTATTTCCTTAGCTTAAATAGATTGTAAGAACCACCTTGTTCGCCGCAGGCGGAGGGGTGGTTTTTTTGATCAGAACTTCCTTCCGAATTTCACCGTATAGCTTACCGCGGGGAAAGCGATCATATTGAATCCATTCCGGGCGGAAGTATCCCAATAGTTGCTGCTGGTGTATTTGGCCGGGATATCCCCGGCGAAATTTGCAATG
>JANTFK010000312.1 GCA_024763595.1 Bacteroidales bacterium
GACAAAACTTCTTATACAGACCATTATGCCCTTAAGTGAAAGTGCTGCACGACTCAAAAAGATGATAGAGAAAGCTATTGATGATCATCAGATTACCCGGGCCGAAATGGATATGATCCTTCACATTGCCACGGAGGACAGCCATATCGACCGGCACGAACAGGCCCTGCTGGACCAATTACAGGAGATGATCGAAACAAAAGTGGTAAAGATCGTGCCATAACCCGGATTGTATCAAACAAAACATCCCGCTTGATAGTTATTAAGTGAAATAGTTTGTTATGCCTATAAATGTACCCACCAGTCTTCCGGCCATTGAAGAGCTGAAGAAAGAGAATATATTTATCATGGAGGAGAACCGGGCTATCCACCAGGATATCCGGCCACTGAGGGTCGCACTGCTCAACCTGATGCCCGTAAAAATGGTCACGGAAACCGATCTGCTCAGATCGCTGGCCAACACGCCTCTCCAGGTGGAACTCGACCTGCTCTATATGGATGAACACGAATCCAAAAATACCCCCCGGGAGCACATGGAGGTGTTCTATAAAACTTTTAACGATATCAAGGATTGCAAATTCGATGGTTTGATCATCACCGGAGCACCTGTGGAGCTTATGGAGTTTGAGGAGGTAGATTACTGGGAAGCACTTTGCGAAGTGATGGAGTGGAGCAAGACACATGTGAGCAGTACCATGCATATCTGCTGGGGGGCACAGGCCGGACTGTACTACCATTACGGTCTGCAGAAGTACCCGCTTCCGAAAAAGGTTTTCGGGGTTTTTAATCATCATATCACGGACAGAAAGCACCACCTGGTAAGGGGTTTTGACGATATCTTTCCTGCTCCCCATTCCCGCTATACAGAAAACAGGCTGGAGGATATTAAAGCACATCCCGATTTGATCCCCCTGGCCTGGTCACCGGAGGTTGGATCCAATATCGTTCTATCCAGGGATAATCGTCAGATATTCATTGCCGGGCACCTGGAGTACAATCCGCTTACCCTGAAAAATGAATTTGACCGTGACCGCTCCAAAGGAGTGGATACAGCCATACCGAAAAACTATTTTCCGGAAGATGACCCGGAGAAAGACCCTGTTATCCGGTGGCGGGCCCATGCGAGCCTGCTCTTTTCCAACTGGCTTAACTACTATGTCTACCAGGTAACACCCTATGACTGGGAATAGGGAAAAAGATACCCTCTATTCCGCTGCTGTCACCTTCCTGTTGATCTCCGGAAAGCGATGCCGGGTAAGAACATGTAAAGACAGTGTATCGAACCCAATATGAAGCATCCCCGCAGCTTATTTACATCAGGGCCACCACATCCTTGATTTTATCCCAGTAACCATCTGCAATTAACCGGGCACTTCCAATCAATGCGGCTTGTTCCTTCAATTCGGACAGGGTTATCACCAGGTTCACCTGCTCTTTCACGAGTACCCTGTGAAAAGCCTCTTCAAAAAGCGGCCAGGCCCTGGAGATATTCCCGCCTGCAACCAGTACATCGGCTTTAAACTCCCTGAAGAGGGGTGCCATGAAATTCCCCAGGGCAGAACCGAATTCATCAAAGATCCCCCTGGCTGCTTCATCACTGCCTGCCCGCTCTGCAATCTCTTTCACCCCGGGAACCTCCGTCCCGGTCAGCTCCTTATAACGCCCCGTGAACCACCTGGTGGAGAAGTAGTCGTCGGCCATGCCTTCCCTGTAGGGCAGGTGCCATACACAACCACCTTCGGGAACATCAGGTCGCCCGATGACAGGGAACCCGTTCTCGATAAAAGCGGAACCAAAACCGGTTCCCAGGGTAATGACTACCAGCCTGCTGAACCCCTTCCCCGATCCGGCAAAGGCTTCCCCCACGGCAAAAGCCGAAGCATCGTTCATGAGACGGATGGGCAACGTCGTATTCAGCCGGGTTTGCAGCATCCCGGCCACATTCAACCCATAGAGGCTCTGCATTTTCGGCTGATCCTTAATGAGTGCGATCCCCTTCAGATAGTCGAAAGGCCCGGGCATGGCCATCCCGATCCCGGCCACCGGAACGGGGCTCTTTTTCATCGACCCGGCAATAACCCCGGCCCACTCCCGGATAATCTCGCTGGATCCGGCACCGGTATCCACATCCTTTGCCGAAAGGGTTCCGGGTAAAACAATGTTTTTATCAAGATCAATTACGGCTGATGTAATATGGGTCCCCCCCACATCGACGCCTACTGAAAATCCATTACTCATGTTTTAATGGTGATTAAGTGTTCAATTGTTTAACTGCCTGGTTTTGTTGCTGTTTTCCGGAATCTCCCTGGGTCGGTATCGCAGGGTATAGTGAGAAGAATACTCCGGATGTCCTTCCACTTCCAGCACCAGGTCAAACCGGTCGGCCTCCCAGTGGGGCAAAACGCCCCGAACGGTGGGACCTGTGATGTTCCGGTTTGCCGGGGCCTTCCCGAACTCCCAGGAAAGCAGTTGCATCTCCTGGTCCGCAGTTTTCAGTTTGATGGTGACCCGGCCGGAAGGAATACAGGTATAGAGGTCATTCAGGATATAAAGATCGCAGCTAAAGAGCTCTCCCTCCTCCCACGAAAATTTAGGGATACGGGCACTGGCCAGGAAAGGCCTGCAGGAGTTGGAGACCGCATAAAAAGCGGGTTTGGGAATGGACGGATAGCTGATGAGGCTGTTGTTGGCTGCAGTGATCCATGGCTCGTTATAGCACCAGTTCAGTGCCATGGAGCAGACAGGCTTTTGCCGGCGCGCTTCCTCAAAGATACATTTGTACCCTTCTGCCTGCATCCACTGACTCTGTTCCACCAGTTGTTCCAGATTCCGGGCCTTACCAAAATATGTTGCCAGGAGATCTTTCATGAGCCATGTATCACCAATCCATGAATTGAAAGCATGGTGACTCTCCCAACTGGTTCCCGGCTCCGGGGGGAATAGTTCATCCTCAGGAATGATCTTTTTCAACAGTTCCACAGAGGCCGCTCCGGGCATTCCGAACTCGGTGTAGGCTGTGGCTGTGGATCTGGGCATCTCCTGGAATACCTCCAGGCCGGTACGGGGATACCGGAAGACATAATTGCCATGCGCCATGCCCATCAGCGGAGAGGTGGGGATAAAGGGTGTATTGGGATCAAGGATCAGACACTGACTGTTCAACAGGCGCAATGCCAGCGATTGATCGGTCATGCCACTCCAGGCATTAAAGAGTTCATTGCCTCCGCACCAGATGGCATTGGAAGGGTGTTTTCGAATGCGTTTGATAATGGCTTCCGATTCGGGTTTGAGTACCGACAGATATTCCGGGGTGCCGTTATAGTTGTTGCAGGCCAGGGGGAATTCGGTCCAGACCAGGATGCCCTTCTCATCACACAACTCATAAAAGGCCTCCTTGTTAACAATCCCCCCACCCCAGACGCGGAAGATGTTAAAATTGGCCTCCAGGGCCATGTTCAGCAAGTCAACGTAACGCTCACGGGTAATGGTTCCGGGAAAGATTTCCGGGTTCACCCAGTTGGATCCCTTGCCAAATATTTTCCTTCCGTTGAGTTCAAGGGTAATGGGGGGATTGCTCCGGCCCTTGGGGAAGGTATCGGGTTTGGCCCATGCCCCTTCGTGCATCACAAGACGCACCCGGCGGAAACCGGTCTTTTGACGTACCTCATCCAGTACGCTCCCTTTGGCATCCAGCAGTGCAAACACAGAGGTATAGAGGTTGGGCTTCCCATGGTCGTGGGTCCACCAGAGCCGGGGATGGTCCAGGAAAAATTGCTTTTCATCCAGTTCATCAATCTCCCCGTTTTCCTGCAGGACCGTCTCCCCCGAAGGAGCGGTCAGGCTCCACCCATATTTCAGCCCTTCCAGGTTCCTTCCCTCCACCATCAGGGTGACGGCTGCATGATCCAGTTCCTGTGACAGGGTGTAGGCCACATACACATCTGTCAAAAATGCTTCATTACGAGTTTCAAACCGGGTTTCGTCCCATATTCCGCCGGGGATCAGGCGTGGATGCCAGTCCCAAAAGTAACTGACCGCAGGTTTTACGCTCTGTGCAGCCTGGGTCCTGTCATCGGGCCTGCCCGGTATTTTGGGGACAGGGAATATCACTATGTTAAGTTCGTTTTCCTTCTTCAACCTGCCGGTCAGATCAAGCTCAACAGCTCTGAACATTCCCTCCTGGGAAAAGATCTTTTCTCCATTAAGGAGAATTTCGAATTTATAATCGATGCCCCTGGAAACAAAAAAGAAGCGTTCTCCCGCTTTCAGATGTGGTGCAGTGAAACTTATCGTGTAGGTCCAGTAGACATCTTCCATCCAGCGATAATCTTTCCAGTTCTCCGCATACATGTAATCTCCCCAACCATGCGCCCTGGCATAATCCAGCTGAACAGCACCCGGGACGGTGGCCGGATACCACGCTTCGGGAACAGCCTCCCTTTCTTTATGAAATCCCACCTTCCAGCTGATCTTTCCCGGACCCGGACCAAAAGACCCTGCAACCACTGCCTTACCAAGAACCAGCAGGAGGATGAACAGCATAATGCCTGTAAGTTTTTTCATTTTAAACATCTATTTATGATGATGTTTTTGCCTTTAACCCCATCAAACTGAACGGTTCACACGTCACACGGATCCGGCCGCTGCTTGCCTCCACCCGTCCTGCAGGTTGATTCAATGTATGACGGTTGGCCAGGTAAACCTCAAAACCCGGTACATCATGCCACTTTTCGGGCAGGATGAATTCGGCCGTTTGTTCTTCATCCGGGTGGTCATTGATCAGCAGCATG
>JANTFK010000313.1 GCA_024763595.1 Bacteroidales bacterium
CACCAAAACTGCGTTCTTCCTCTTCTTCTTCTCCCGGAAAATCTGCAGAAGCCTGCGTTCTGCCATCGAGGAGCTCATCCTTGACCAGTTCATAGTCTATATCCAGTTCCTGCAACTTCATTGTTACCAAAGAATTTTCATCCTTCAGGATTGCCAGGAGCAGATGTCCCGTATCGATGGTGTCATGTTTCATTGCCTTTGCTTCCAGGTATACCAGCTTCAGTACCCTTTCGGATGAGCGCAATAGGGGTATGTTATCCGTCTGGCTGATATCCAGCGGTTCATCATTGCGTATGCTTCCTTCAATGGTTTTTTTCAATTCGTAAAGGTCTGCTCCCAGAGATAGCAATACATCTACGGCGAGTCCTTCTCCTTCACGTAAGATCCCCAGAAAGAGGTGCTCCGTCCCGATATACGCATTCCCCAGCCGTATAGCTTCTTCCTTACTATAGTTGATTACATCTTTTATTCTCTGTGAAAATCGTGCATCCATAAATCAAATTTCCCTTCTGATAAAAACTCCAACGACCGACATTATGTCATTCGCAGAGGCCTGAAAAATAGTTCAGGGCTAAAATAAATAAAATAATTTCCTCTTGACCCTTTTAACACTTCAAAGTTAGTGAAAAAAAACAATTCTTTTTAAACACTAAATTGTTAATAATTTCGGTGCAAATTGTATTCGAAATCCACAGGAATTCTGTATTTTCGTACACTTTTTAACAAAACACCGGTTTGTTAGGTGGAGGATAATTACAAGAAGTATGCCAGAGTTTGAAAATATCATCAAGATCAACATTGAGGAGGAGATGAAATCGGCCTACATCGATTATTCGATGTCGGTAATTGTTTCCAGGGCTTTGCCTGATGTACGGGATGGTCTGAAACCCGTGCATCGAAGGGTGCTTTACGGGATGTATGAGCTGGGCGTATTGTCCAGCAGGCCCACAAAGAAATCTGCACGTATTGTAGGGGAGGTGCTGGGGAAATACCATCCCCACGGAGATACTTCGGTCTATGACGCCATGGTCAGGATGGCGCAGGAGTGGTCCATGAGGTATCCCCTGGTCAACGGTCAGGGAAACTTCGGATCTGTGGATGGTGACAGTCCCGCGGCTATGCGTTATACCGAAGCACGGCTGAGTAAAATTGCAGAAGAAACGCTTGCCGATATTGATAAAGATACCGTTGATTTCCAGCTGAACTTTGATGATACCCTGCAGGAACCGGTTGTTTTGCCCACACGGATTCCGCTGTTGATGGTTAACGGTGCTTCGGGAATCGCCGTCGGTATGGCTACCAATATTCCTCCACATAATCTTGGAGAGGTTATTGACGGCCTGGTGGCTCAGATCGACAATCCTGAGATTACCATTGAAGAACTGATGCAGTATATCAAAGCACCGGATTTTCCAACCGGTGGAATTATTTACGGTTATCAGGGAGTCAAAGAAGCATACGAGACCGGAAAGGGGAGGATCGTTGTCCGGGCAAAATCTGATATTGAGGTGACTTCTTCGGGCAGAGAAAAGATCATCGTTACCGAGATTCCTTATATGGTCAATAAGGCCGAGTTGATCCGGAAAACTGCCGACCTGATCAATGAGAAAAAGATCGAGGGAATCTCCTATATCAATGACGAATCGGACCGGTCCGGAATGCGGATCGTAATTATTCTGAAAAAGGATGCAACAGCACAAGTAGTTCTCAATAAGCTATATAAGTATACTCAGTTACAGTCATCCTTTAATGTGAACAGTATAGCCCTGGTGAAAGGGCGTCCGCGAACACTGAACCTGAAACAGCTGTTGCAAAATTTTATTGAGCACAGACATGAGGTAGTGGTCCGGCGTACAAGGTACGAACTTGAGCAGGCCGAGAAAAGAGCCCATATCCTTGAAGGATTACTGATCGCACTGGATAACCTGGATGCCGTGATCAGCCTTATCCGGGGCTCGAAAACGGTTGAAATCGCCCGTGAAGGGCTGATGTCGGAATTTGATCTTAGCGAAACCCAGGCCAGAGCCATTCTGGACCTGAGACTCCAGAAATTAACCGGTCTTGAAAGAGAAAAGATCCGTGAAGAATATGAGGATCTGATGAAGCAGATCGCATGGATGAAGGAGGTCCTTGATTCCAATGCCTTACAAATGAAAATTGTCAAAGAGGAACTGCTTGAGGTTAAGGAAAAATTCAATGATGAACGTCGTACGGAAATCGTTCCCAATGCATCAGAATTTAATCCTGAAGATTTTTATGCCGATGATGATATGGTCATCACCATTTCTCATCTCGGGTATATCAAGCGTACACCGCTAAGTGAATTCAGACGACAGAACAGGGGAGGAGTGGGTTCCAAAGGAAGTACCACCCGTGAAGAAGATTTTATAGAGCACCTGTATACGGCCACCATGCACAATACCATTCTCTTTTTTACCGAAAGAGGGCGATGCTACTGGCTGAAAGTTTACGAGATCCCCGAAGGGACCCGTACCTCCAAAGGCCGGGCCATTCAGAACCTGATCCATATTGATCCCGATGATTCTGTGCGTGCATACATAACCGTGAAAACCCTGGATGACAAAGAGTATATTGACAACCATTATATCATCCTGGCTACCAAGAAGGGTATAATCAAGAAAACATCGCTGGAAGCCTATTCGCGACCCAGGGTAAACGGGATCAATGCTATCCTGGTGCGGGAAAACGACCAGTTGCTAACGGCATGCCTTACCGACGGGAAACATGAGGTGTTGATGGGTGTCCGTTCGGGAAGGGCTATCCGGTTTCCCGAATCGACGGTCAGGCCTATGGGCAGGAATGCAACCGGCGTTAGAGGGATTAAACTGGCTGACCCTTCAGACGAAGTGATCGATATGGTTTGTCTGTGCGATGCTACCTGTGAAACAACACCGGATATACTGGTGGTTAGTGAAAACGGGTACGGGAAAAGATCCCGGGTCGAAGATTACCGGATCACCAACCGGGGAGGTAAAGGAGTGAAAACCATCAATATTACCCAGAAAACAGGAAAACTTATTGCCTTAAAGGCAGTTATGGATGACGGTGACCTGATGATCATCAATAAATCCGGCGTTACCATCCGAATGGCTGTTCGGGATCTTCGTGTTATGGGCCGCGCTACCCAGGGTGTCCGGTTGATCAATCTGAGGAACGGAGATTCAATTGCAGCGGTAACGTATGTTGAAGAACACGAGGATGAAATTGATGAATCCGGAAATAATCTTCCGGATGATCATCCAGAAGCAACTAGTTGATATACTGTATTATATGTAAATATACATTTGTCCGTCTGACCGTTTATTGAAGGCAGAAGGGGAGAGGTTTGATACTTTTGGCAAAGAATTTGAACAACAATATTTATATTTGCGTTAAATATGATGAATTTCAAAACTAAAACATATTCAAAATGAGAAAATTAGTACTCCTGTTTCTCAGTCTGATGATGATGGCGGGAAGCGGATTTGCACAAAAAGGGAAAGTTGCCAGCGCCCTGACTTACCTTGAAAACAATGAGATTGAGAAAGCCCTGCAGGCTATACTCGCCGCTGAACAACATGAAAAATCGAAAGACTGGTACCGTACCTATTATGTCAAAGGAAGGATCATGCAGGCGATAGCAGAATCGAAAGACGAAAAAGTGAAAGGTCTTGCTGAAAATCCTGCAGTTCAGGCTTTTGAGAGTTATGAGAAAGCCAAAAAACTGGATGATAAAGGCAAAATCAACAAAACCATCGAATTATACCTTCCTATGCTTGCTGCTGATTTCATCAACAAAGCGGTCGATGAATTCCAGAAACAGGATTTTAAGAATTCTTATACGTCATTCGGCTACGCACTGAAGGTCCAGGAAGATCCCGTTTTTGGCGGGACCATAGATACTACCATTGTCTACAATGCAGGTCTGGCTGCTTACAATGGCCAGATGTGGGATGAGGCAATCGAGTATTTCAAGAAAACCATTGACCTGAACTACGGGCAGGGTACACCTTTTGTACTCATGAAAAATGCATATCTCAACAAAGGTGACTCCGCCATGGCTGTGAAAACATTGCAGGAAGGATTTAATAAATATCCGACAGACCAGAATATCATTGTTGAACTGATCAATTATTACCTGCTCAATGAGCACGACAACCAGGCTGCACTGGATTATATTAAACTGGCAAAGGAGAAAGATCCGACCAATGCTTCCATCTATTTTGCCGAAGGTTATGCCATGGATCAGGTAGGCAAAAAAGATTCCGCCATTTTGTCTTACAAGAAGGCGATCGAGTATGATCCCAATTTCACGAATGCTTATTACAATTTAGGAGCGCTGATCTTTAATGATGGTGTGGCTGATTTTGATAGTTGTGCCAATATTATGGACAATACAGAATATAAGAAATGCGTTGAAGAAGCAGATAAAAAGTTTGCTGAATCACTGCCTTATCTTGAAAAAGCACATGAACTGAACCCGAAAGAGGTCAACACCATGGAAACGCTGAAAGTTCTGTATTATCGTCTGAAGATGTATGATAAACGTGAGCAGATCATCAAAGAACTTGATGCTGCCAAAGGTCAGTAAATAAATTGTTGTAAAATACGAGGAAGGAGAGATGATCTATTTTCTCCTTCTTTTTTTTAAAAATAGCTATTTAACATAATATTAATTATGGGGCATATATAGAAGATTTACGGCTACGAGCGAATAGCGAGTAGTTAACATAAAATCAGACTCA
>JANTFK010000314.1 GCA_024763595.1 Bacteroidales bacterium
GCCAACTGGGGTAGACTGTAAATCTACTGTCATACGACTTCGGAGGTTCGAATCCTTCTCTCCCCACGATGTTCTAAAAAATATTGCAGGGTGAAAGTTGGATGCAGCCGCTGGAGGTTCGAACCGAACAGCCGAAGGCTGAGAGTTCATGAGGAACCGAAGGTTCTGAATAATCCTTCTCTCCCCACGATGTTCTAACAAGTAATTATAATTACGCGGGAATAGCTCAGTTGGTAGAGCACAACCCTTCCAAGGTTGGGGTCGCGAGTTCGAGCCTCGTTTCCCGCTCAAACCTTGATGTTGCCGATGTAGCTCAGGGGTAGAGCGCTTCCTTGGTAAGGAAGAGGTCACGGGTTCAATTCCCGTCATTGGCTCTGATAAAATATGAAGTAATAAACGTTAACAAGTACCAAAAATTAATTAAGATTAAGTTATGGCTAAGGAAAAATTTGATAGGTCCAAACCGCACGTCAACATTGGTACCATTGGTCATGTTGACCACGGTAAAACCACTTTGACCGCTGCTATTACCCAGGTCCTTGCAAAAAAGGGTCTCTCTGAAATCAGGGATTTCGACTCTATTGACAATGCTCCTGAAGAAAAAGAGCGTGGTATTACGATTAATACCGCTCACGTTGAGTATGAAACAGCGAAGCGTCACTATGCGCACGTTGACTGTCCGGGTCACGCTGACTATGTGAAGAACATGGTGACTGGTGCTGCCCAGATGGATGGTGCCATTATTGTTGTTGCCGGAACTGATGGTCCTATGCCCCAGACCAGGGAGCATATCTTGCTGGCGCGCCAGGTAAACGTTCCCAAGATCGTGGTTTTCCTTAACAAAGTAGACATGGTCGATGATCCTGAACTGCTGGAACTGGTTGAAATGGAGATTCGTGAATTACTTGACTTCTACGAGTTCGACGGGGACAATGCTCCTGTTATTCACGGTTCTGCACTGGGTGCACTGAATGGTGAACCCAAGTGGGAAGAGAAAATCGTAGAACTGATGGATGCTGTGGATGAATACATACCCATTCCTCCCCGTGATACCGAGAAGCCCTTCCTGATGCCTGTTGAGGACGTTTTCTCTATTACCGGACGTGGTACAGTTGCTACCGGCAGAATTGAAACCGGTGTTGTACACACAGGTGATGAAATGAATATCATTGGTCTTGGTGCCGAAGGAAAGAAGACCGTTGTAACCGGTGTTGAAATGTTCCGTAAGATCCTTGATACCGGGGAGGCCGGGGACAATGTAGGTCTGCTCCTGCGTGGTATTGACAAGAAAGAGATCAAAAGGGGTATGGTCATTGCCAAGCCCGGATCGATCACACCTCATACCGAGTTCAAGGCCCAGGTTTATGTCCTGAAAAAAGAGGAAGGTGGAAGACATACTCCGTTCCACAACAAGTATCGTCCGCAGTTTTACCTGAGGACCCTGGACGTTACCGGTGAGATTCAGCTTCCCGAGGGAACTGAGATGGTAATGCCTGGTGATGATGTGGAAATCAAGGTAACCCTTATCTATCCGGTGGCTATCAATGTTGGTCTGCGTTTCGCGATTCGTGAAGGTGGCAGGACTGTTGGAGCCGGTCAGGTGATCAGCATCGAGGAATAGCACGCTTAACCTAACTGAATGGGGAGCTCGGGTCGTTTTTTATGAACCCGGCTTTCCTGTTTGGATACACTGATATATTGATGTGGTTGGCACATCATGAACACGGGTGTAGCTCAGTTGGTAGAGCACTGGTCTCCAAAACCAGGTGTCGGGCGTTCGAGTCGCTCCTCCCGTGCAAAATATAAGAGAGATGAAGAAAATTGTCAATTATCTGAAAGAATCCTATAATGAACTGGTGCATAAAGTAACCTGGCCCACATGGAAGGAGTTGCAGAACAGTGCACTGGTTGTCATGGTTGCATCTCTGATCTTTGCCCTGATTGTGTTCGCCATGGACATATCATTTCAAAAGATACTTGAAGGCATATATAAATTAGTGTGATCCATGAGCAATCTGGAAAAAAAGTGGTATGTTCTCAGGGCCATTGGCGGCAAAGAGAAGAAGGCCAAAGAATATATTGAAAGTGAAATTAACAGGTTGAACCTGCAGGACTATATCTCGCAGGTACTGATCCCGACGGAAAAGGTGTATCAGATCCGGAATGGTAAGAAGATCAGTAAGGAGCGCAACTATTTCCCCGGTTATGTACTGGTTGAGGCTGTGCTGACCGGAGAAATTCCTCACATTCTCAGAAATATTCCCAATATCATTGGTTTTCTGGGTTCTGAAGGGGACCGGATGCCCACTCCGCTGAGACCGGTCGAGGTAAACCGGATCCTGGGTAAAGTGGATGAGTTGTCAGCCAGTGATGAGGAAATCACCATACCTTTCTTTGTAGGTGAATCCGTGAAGGTGATCGATGGTCCCTTTAACAGCTTTACCGGCATTATCGAAGAGGTAAACGATGAAAAGAAGAAGCTCAAAGTGATGGTCAAGATCTTTGGCCGTAAAACACCGCTGGAACTGAGCTTTATGCAAGTGGAAAAAGAAGGTTAATAATTAAAAGATTACAATTTCCGGACAATGATATATCCCATGAATGCTTCCTGTATGGTTGTCGAAGGATGTTGTAAGCGGTAAGTATATAAACAGTTATAAAAAAATGGCAAAAGAAGTAGAAGGCTTAATTAAGTTGCAAATAAGGGGCGGAGCTGCTAATCCATCCCCTCCCGTGGGTCCCGCATTGGGCGCCAAGGGTGTCAACATCATGGAGTTCTGCAAGCAGTTTAATGGCAGGACCCAGGAACAGGCCGGGAAGCTCTTGCCAGTGATCATTACCGTTTATTCCGATAAATCATTTGATTTTATCGTTAAAACACCCCCGGTAGCAGTTCAGCTGCTGGAGTTTGCCAGGATCAAAAAAGGATCGGCTGAATCCAACCGGGTAAAGGTAGCAAGTGTCACCTGGGATCAGGTGCGCCAGATCGCTGAGGCGAAGATGCCCGACCTGAATGCGTTTACTGTAGAGTCTGCTATGAGAATAGTTGCCGGTACCGCTAGGAGTATGGGAATTACCGTAAAAGGGACATTCCCGTCTAACAATTAATTGTTTTGAAAGATGAGTAAACTGACTAAAAACAGGAAGTTAGCTTTAGAGAAGTTAGACAAGGACAAGCTATATACCCTTGGTGAGGCTGCAGAAGTTGTGAAGGAGATGACCACCACCAAATTTGATGCATCGGTCGATATTGATGTACGGTTGGGAGTGGATCCAAGGAAAGCCAATCAGATGGTACGTGGCGTGGTAACCCTGCCCCATGGAACGGGGAAAGAGATCAGGGTCCTGGTCCTGTGTACTCCGGATAAAGAGGATGAGGCCAGAGAGGCAGGTGCAGATTACGTGGGGTTGGATGAATATATCGGAAAGATTGAACAGGGTTGGACCGATATTGATGTAATCATCACCATGCCCCCCGTTATGGCAAAAGTGGGTAAACTCGGCCGTGTGCTGGGACCCAGGGGCCTGATGCCTAATCCCAAGAGTGGTACTGTCACCATGGAAATCGGTAAAGCGGTGAAGGATGTGAAGATGGGTAAAATTGATTTCAAAGTTGACAAATATGGTATCATCCATACCTCTGTTGGTAAGGTTTCTTTCCCTGCGGAAAGATTAGCCGAGAATGTGCGTGAGTTCATTCAGACGATCATCAAGCTGAAACCCACTGCAGCCAAAGGAACCTATATCAAGAGTATCTATCTGTCCAGTACCATGAGTCCCGGAGTTAAGATAGATCCTAAAGCTATCGAAGAATAATAATCGCTAAAGTGTCTCAATACGATGAGAAGAGAAGAAAAGAATGTAATTATTGATGACCTGGCACAACGGCTGAACGACACGAAGCATTTCTATCTTACCGATATTTCCGAGCTCAATGCAGAGGAAACTTCGAATCTGAGGAGAAAATGTTTTGAACAGGAGATCAGTCTGCTGGTTGTTAAAAATACATTACTCCGTAAAGCAATGGAGAAATCTGAAGGCGATTTTAATGATCTCTACGATGTATTGAAAGATTCCACCTCCATCATGTTTTGTGAGACGGGAAACGGTCCTGCAAAATTGATCAGGGAGTTCAGGAAGCGTATGGAAAAACCGCTTCTGAAAGCTGCCTTTGTGGAGGAATCGATCTATATCGGGGATGATCAGCTGGAAGTACTCTCCAAAATTAAATCAAAAGAGGAGCTGCTGGGCGATCTGGCCATGTTGCTGCAATCACCTGCAAGAAATCTGGTGTCTGCACTTGCTTCAGGGGGATCAAAACTGGCCGGTGTTCTAAAAACTTTATCAGAAAAGGAAAACTAATAACATTAAAAATCAATAGAAATGGCTGACGTTAAAAAAATCGCAGATCAGTTGGTCGAACTGACCGTTAAAGAAGTAAATGAATTGCTTGATGTGCTTAAAGAAGAGCACGGTATTGAACCTGCAGCAGCTGCAGTTGCAGTAGCCGGTCCTGCTGCCGGTGGTGGCGAAGGCGGCGGCGTTGAAGAGAAAACAGAATTCAATGTGATTCTGAAAGCTCCGGGTGGAGCCAAGCTGCAGATCGTAAAACTTGTCAAAGAGTTAACCGGACTCGGACTGAAAGAAGCCAAAGCTGTTGTTGATTCCGCACCTGCACCTGTGAAAGAGGGTGTAAGCAAGGATGAAGCAGATTCTCTCAAATCCCAATTAGAAGAA
>JANTFK010000315.1 GCA_024763595.1 Bacteroidales bacterium
TTGTGGTCTCCGTATCAAAACAGTACCAGAACCAGGGTTTAAGTCTTCCGGACCTGATCAATGAAGGAAACCTTGGATTGATCAAAGCCGCCCAGCGATTTGATGAAACCCGGGGTTTTAAATTTATCAGCTACGCCGTCTGGTGGATCAGGCAATCGATCCTGCAGGCGCTGGCTGAGCAGGCACGCATTGTTCGCCTTCCGCTGAACAAAATTGGTTCTATTAACAAGATTAACAAGACTTTTGCGGAACTTGAACAAAAATTTGAACGGGAGCCTACAATCCTTGAAATTGCGCAAACGCTGGAACTTGCACCGGAAGATGTGAAAGATGCCATACGCAGTTCCGGAAGGCACGTATCCATGGATGCTCCGTTACAGAATGGAGAAGACGGAACCATGTATGACGTTTTGCTGAACGGAGAAACACCCACTCCCGACAGGGGGCTCCTGAACGACTCCTTACGAAAGGAGATTGAACGCGCACTCAGTACACTGACTTACAGGGAAGCAAGCATCATCCGCCTTTATTTCGGGTTGAACGGGAAACATCCGCATACCCTGGAGGAGATCGGCGAAGAGTTTAATCTCACACGTGAAAGGGTCAGGCAAATCAAAGAGAAAGCCATCAAGCGGCTGAAACACACCACCCGGAGCAAGATTCTCAAAAGTTACCTGGGCTAATTACCTTCTTTCCTGATATGTCCTGCGCTGGAACTTTGGGACCGCACAACCCTGGGATCTCCCCTGTAATAGATATTACCGGCACTTGAGGCGCTCATGGAGATCTCATCAGTGGCATGTACACGTGCATCCCCTGCACTGGAGACATGAACATCAACTTTGGCAGCTACCAGATCAAAAGCATTCAGATCACCTGCGCTGCTCAGGTTGGCATTCAGTTCACCGGCCGTTCCGGATAATCGTACATCTCCGCTTGAACTGATATCCAGATCGATCCTGTCGGCTTCCACCTCCAGTGAAAGGTCCCCCGCACTGCTTACCGACAGCTGCAAATTGCCACAGGTGAAGGGTGTCTGACCGGTACAATCTCCGGCACTGCTGATCTTCAGCCGGGTTAACCCGGGCAGTGTCACATATACCTTTTTCGATCTGGCTCTCCGGATAGATACCCGGTCGCTCCCGACTACCAGCATATCGCCTTTCAACTCGGTGAGGATCACATCATGCAGGTTTTCGTCGGCTTCCACACGCACTTCAAACCGGTCCCCTTCACTCAGGTAAACATCAATACCGGACCTTACATGCACACCGGTAAAACCGGACAGGTCCCTGGTCTCTTCGACCACATTGCCATTCCCGGAAATGGCGTGATCCCAGCCATCCATCACGCAGGATGTAAGCGCAAAGAGTAAAGCAATGGACAAATAAATTGGGTTTTTCATCGTTTTGTCTGTTAACATTTTCAATTCTAAAAGTATTAATCAATTTATATCATATGGAGACTACCTGTTCAGATGATGATGGTTCTCTATATAAGACGACCGGGAAATGAAATTGTTACTCAACCTCCATGACCAGTCCCTTCAGATACTCACCCTCCGGATGAAACAGGCTCACCGGATGGTCAGGGGGCTGGGTTAGCTGATGGAGAATCCGGACACTCCTCCCTGCGTTGGCTGCTGCAGCAAAGACCGATTTACGGAAATTTTCCCTGCTCACCGCCTGTGAACAGCTGAAAGTAAAGAGGATCCCGCCCGGGGCGATCCGTTCAAAAGCCCGTTGGTTAAGTCGCTTATATCCCTGCAGCGCATTGTTCAATACATGCTGGTGCTTGGCAAAGGCAGGCGGATCAAGGATAATCAGATCGTACGAACCGGTCATGTTATCCAGGAAATCAAAGACATCCCTGGTCAATGCCCTGTGACGGGGA
Organism: Bacteroidales bacterium; assembly: GCA_024763595.1. Classification (GTDB taxonomy): domain Bacteria; phylum Bacteroidota; class Bacteroidia; order Bacteroidales. Next base: position 1,894 of record JANTFK010000315.1, read on the forward strand.
TCTTCCGGGAAATTAGCTGCAGTGTTTTCAAGGGTCAGGTCAATGGCTCTCTTACTGCTGTCTACACTATGGACCAGGTCAGCTCCCCCACCGAGGGCATAGACACTAAAACCTCCCGTATACCCAAACATATTCAATACCCTGCGTCCCCGTGACCACTTTCCCACCAGCCTGCGGTTTTCCCGCTGATCTATAAAAAATCCCGTCTTCTGTCCCTCCACCCAGTTCACATGAAACCGGTAGCCATTCTCCAATACAGAACCCCTGCCCTGGTCGCCCATCAGAAACCCGGATGGTGCTGTGATACCCGCTCTCTTTGGCAGGGTTGATGCACTCTTGTTGTAAATGGTATGGATTTGATCACCGGCACGCTCCCTGATCGCTTCCACAATGGCTTCCAGATTCCGGAACATCCCGTAAGAATGCATCTGTACCACAACAGCTCCTCCGTAATAATCCACAATGAGACCCGGAAGCCCGTCTCCCTCAGCATTAACCCACCGGAATACACTGGTTCCCGGGTCTGTAACCAGTCCAAGTGTTTCTCTTAACTTCCAGGCACGGCCAATCATTTTATGCCAGAAAGCCTGATCGGTCTCCACCTTTTCAAAGCTGAGAACCCGGACAGCTATTGATCCGTCCTGGTAATGCCCCGATGCCAGGTATTCATCTTTATTGTCATACAGCTCCACAAGGTCACCCTCCCGTACAGGCCCGTATATTTTCTTGATGGCACCTGAAAAAACCCAGGGATGAAGCCTCCGGAGAGACTGATCCTTGCCCGATTTTAAAACAATCCTTGTCCGTTCAGTCATGATCCAGGGTTACAGAACTTCTTAACCTGTTGTATATCATAAGACAAACCCAGGCATCCGTAGCAGCATACCTGAGCTGGGCTTCTGTGAGCATATCCGCATCCCAGTTGGATACCTGCTGCGATTTTGAGATCCGGTGCCCAAGCACAATACCGCTGAGCTTCTTCAATCCCTTCTCTTCAATGTGAAAAGCCTCAACATATTGCTGCAGATCGAGAAATCCACGCGGTTCAAATTTAAAATCTGACCGGAGCCTCCTCAGGTCATCATTCAGTCCCAAGCCAATTTTCAATATATCTTCCCGGGAGAGAAGCTCAATCAACCCTCGCGGATATTTGAGCCTGCCAAGCCTGATCAGCCAGGCCTGATCGGCAGTGGAGAGCTGGATCAGGGATGTGGGATATACCTTTCCCTTTTTAAATGACGGCCTGGTTTCCGTATCGAATCCCAGTACACTATGGGAAGATATCTGCTTTATCTCCCGCTCAAAAGAGACCTTTGAGTCAATCACGCAAATAGGGCCTTCAAACTGGATCAGATCCAGTATCCCCAACTCCTCCTTACTTATTTCACTTTGAAACATCACTCCTCTTCTGTTGGATCAATGCCGGAAACAAACAGATCATGAAGTGTGGCAAGTGCACGAAGCAGCTTTTTTCCCCAGTGCTCGGCAAACCGCTCCTGCAGTTCCCAACCGGCATCATTCATAAATTCCTCCAGTCCCCTGCTATATATGGTGGTAAAATCCTTCAATTCCTGGTATACATCGGCCATATCCTCCGATATGGTATGGGAAACCAGCTCAGAACGGTCAAATTCATCATTGTCTGCCGGGCGCAGAAAATCGTTATGTGACCTGAGGATCGATGCAATCCGTTGATAAATCTCCGACCACTCCTGTTCGGTAACGGTCGGTTCTCCGGCAGCTTCATATACCGGTTCGGTGGCATCCAACCGGACAAAGGCAGCATAAATTGCTGACAAATGTTTGACTGCTTCTGTAATAAAAAGCCTGCCTTGCATTCCCTTCATCTTTTCCATAAACTGACAGAAGCTGTTGCTAACGGTGACCAGATTCAACATTTCACTGGAATACACATATTTATGAAAAGATGTAGCGCTATTTTGCATGGGGCAAATATAGTGAAACAACATGTACAATGTAAATAATTTCTACAGGTTGAAGCCAAATGAACAGCGGCCTGCTGGTGGAATCACCTTTTCTTCCTGATCATCAGGTCCTTTCCCCTGATTAACTTACCCTGGTCAAAGAGCTGTTCAATCATGGAAAGTACTTTCCCGGGCTCAGCTCCCGTTTGCTCTACCAGCTCTTCCAGGGGTTTAGCCGAATCCCCCAGCACAGACCAGATCGTTTGCTGCAGGGTACCGACCTCCCGGTTCCCGTGCACGGGTTCCTCTCCCGAGAGACACACATCGCACCTGCCACAACGGGGGGTGTCCATCTGGCCAAAGTAGCTTAACAGAAACTGGTTCCTGCAAATGGTCTCCGAGGAGGCATACCGCAAAATCTCCGCTATCCTTTTCTGATAGCGTTCCTTCCTGAACTGGTACCGCTCCCGGGAGATCAACAGGTTTTTATCTTCCGGCCGCTCCGCCAGAAATGTAATAAGCGGCACCTCGGCCCTGGGTATATAATGAATGATCTGGCGTGCAGCCAGCGTCTTCAGATAATTGAGCACAGTTTCCGGAGGAAGTCCCGACCTCCGGGCAAGAAATGATTCATCAATTTTTACGAATTGGGAAAACAAACCGCTGTAAGTTCTGAGCAATAACTTGATAAACCCGTCAAAACCTTCATTTCTTACCTGGAAATGGTAGAGTGCGTCCCGTTCCACCCGGAACTTAATTCTGGATGGATTATGAAATGCATCGGTCAATGCGATATATCCCTCCCTTGACAGTGCCTGCAACGCACTGTGTGCAACCAGCGCATTGAACCTGTAGCGGTGCAGGAACTCACCAAATTCAAACTCATACTGTTGTCCCTTGCCAC
>JANTFK010000316.1 GCA_024763595.1 Bacteroidales bacterium
AACCTAAAATTTTTATCTATGAAAAAAGTTGCTTTTATTTTTGCTTTTATTGTGCTGGCGGGGATTCAGTCCTTGTTTGCACAAAAAGTAATTACCGGAACGGTTACCGGCTCTGAGGATGGGAAAGCCATCCCGGGCGTGGCGGTAGTCGTGAAGGGTACAACTGTGGGAACAGTTACCGACATGGATGGTAAATATTCCCTAACGGTACCCGATAATGCTAAAGTCCTGGAGTTTACTTTTGTCGGACAAAAGACCCAGGATATTGACATTGGGAGCCAGTCAACCATTGATCTGGTGATGGAGCCTGATGTCTTTGGACTGGATGAGGTGGTTGTAACCGGGGTTGCTTCCGGAACGCCCTCCAAGAAACTGGGTTTTGCCATTACCAAGGTGGACCAGCGATTGCTCCAGGAAGTGCCGGCCATTGATGCTTCAACGGCATTATATGGTAAGGTTGCCGGGATAAACGTCGTACAGACCCAGGGTGATGGTGCTGCTTCTGTTTCCTTGCGGGGTGCCAAATCCGTTTTTGGAAACATCTCTCCGCTTATTATTATTGATGGTATCCTTACCACGCAGGGCCTGGGTGACATCAATGCCAACGACATTGACCGCATTGAAGTGGTAAAAGGTGCTGCTGCTTCCTCGATGTATGGATCCCTTGCTGCAGGTGGTGTTATTCAGATCATTACCAAACGCGGGAAAAAACAAAAAGGATTGCACATTAATATAAGGTCGGAATATGGTGTCTCAGGCTTGCAGAAAGATTATCCTGCTGCTACAAAACATCCTTTCCAGGTAAATCCTGACGGAAGCTTTGTATTGAGTGCCGGGCAGCGTGTACTGGATACGGTGAATACCTGGCATGATTACCCGGTATTGTACGATAACATCGGTACATTGATGACCAATATGCCCTACCAGGATAATTATTTCTCAATCACGAATTCGGGTGCGCAGTATGCGTTCTTCGGTTCTTTTGACTATCAGTCAAAGGGGGGGATTGTAGAAGTGCTTGATCCTGAAACCCGTGCCAATGTGAGGATGAACTTCGATTTCTTCCCTACTCAGAAATTCACGACTCGTATCAGTACCTCTTATACAAAAAATAACTATACGCCGGTTTCAAGAAATGGCCAGGGAACCTTTTTCTCTACCATCCTGCTGGTTGAGCCGTTTGTTAATCTGAACGAGCGTGATGCTGATGGCGATTATGCTGTTAAACCTGCCGGTTTCGATATTCAGAACTTTAATGGTACCAACGTGCTGTATCAGTACAGCAAGTGGAAAACGGTTCGTGAAGACCAGCGGTTTGTGGCTGGTATTGACCTGAAATACCAGTTTACCGATGCGTTTTCGGCATCATTCAATCAGTCGATCGATAAAAAATGGTATTACAGTTCTACCTATTATCCAAAAGGATACAAAACAGCTACAAACAACCCCTCTCTGAACAATGGTAATTATGGCATCAGCACCAACAGGAGTTCTTACTCGGTGACTTCCGCTCAGTTGAATTACAACAAATCATTCGATAATTTCAACCTGGGCCTGGTTGGAAAATGGCTGTATGAATACCGGTTGGATGATGGTTATAATGCAAGTGGACAGAACCTGACCACCCCGGGTATCTACGACCTGGGAATTACCGAGGTTGACAACCGTCATATGGGTTCCTGGCAGCGGGAGTACAAAACCGAGAACTTTTTTGTAAGTGCCGATTTTGATTACCGGGATAAGCTCATCCTGAACGGACTGGTAAGAAGAGACGGTTCTTCACTCTTCGGATTGGATTCAAGATGGTCAACATTCTATCGCGGGTCACTGGCCTATCGTATTACCGAAGATTTTGCCATTCCGGGATTCCAGGAATTGAAAGCGCGCGTTTCTTATGGTACATCGGGAAGAAGACCTACCTGGGCCGGCCAGTATGAAACCTATAGTGTAAGTTCTTCTTCCATTACGGGAGCCAACCTCGGGAACAAGGATCTGAAACCTGCTGTTAACGCAGAGTTGGAAGTTGGTTTAGACGGTGCTTTCTTACAGAAATATACTTTCCAGATCAATTATGCCCCTTCCGTGGTTCACAACGACTTCATCTGGAGAAACCTTTCTGCCGTAACCGGATTTAACCAGCAGTACCAGAACATTGGTGCCGTAAAATCCAACTCCTTTGAAATCCAGTTTGGAGCCAACCTGGCGCAATCAAAAACCTTTGCATGGGATGCAAACCTTACCTTCGCCAGAATAAGAAGTGAAGTGACCGATTTGGGAGGCATCCCGCCAATGACCAATGGTCTGTACAGAAGAGAAGTTGGACAACCTGTAGGTGTTTTTTACGGAAATAAAGTGATGACTTCACTGGATGAGTTAACCACCGATGACCAGGGCTATGTAAACAATGCCTGGAACGTAGGGTACGATCCTAATGATATGGCCAATAATTACACCAAAGATGCTTTCTCTGTGAATGATCTTGGTTATGTGGTTCTTACAGATGACATTGGAACTCCCAATGAACAGGCTATTTTTATAATGGATCAGACCTCCGGTGCCAAGAAACTGATGATTATTGGAGACCGGAATGCTGACTTCAAAGTAGGCCTGGCCAATACCTTCACTTTTTTTAACAATCTGCAGTTGTATGTATTACTGGATTGGAAACAGGGTGGTGACAAGTACAACACTACCCGCCAGTACATGTACTTCTCATACAGGCATCAGGACCAGGTGGACTGGGGTGAAAAAGGACATCATGTTAACTTCTCATCCTCAGCCAGTTCTATTTATAATGCCAATAACTACTGTAGTGCTTTTGTTGAAGATGCAACCTATTTGAAGATAAGGGAAGTCTCATTGTCATATACTTTTAAGAATGTTGTTAATTTCTTTGACAAGATCCGGTTGTCTGCCGTGGGCAGGAACCTGTTTACATTCTCAAAATACAACGGATACGATCCGGAAGGTTACGAGGAATATTTTCCCTATCCGATATTCCGTACAATTACAGGATCGATTCAGGTTAGTTTCTAATGTATAAATTTTAAAAAACTGAAAATCATGAATAAATTAAAATTTTTATTTCTGCTGGTTTTTACTTTCAGTTTGTTTTCCTGTGTTGATCTTGAGGTGCAGAACCTCAATCAACCGGATCGTGGGCGGGCCCTGTCCAATCCGAGTGACCTGTTAAACATTCTGAAAGGAGGGACTATGGATGCTATTACCGGTATTACCACTTCCTGGGGTGTACATCCCCAGTTGATGGCGGACCAGACAACCTCTACCAATAAATACCGTGCTTTCTGGGATTTCTGTGAAGAACCCCGTTTGCAGTTGCAAAATAATGTGAATTATGACGGCGCCGGTGCCATGCGCTGGCCCTGGAGTGATTTCAACTCGGGTGTGGTGGCTGCCAATTCTATTCTTTCTGCTATTAACGATGGTTTGGAATTGGTGGTGGAAGACAGTATAGACCGAACCACAGATGCCGAAGCTGCTGCTTATTTTATCAAAGGTTTTTCCCAGGGATTTATCGGTGTGATGTATGACAAAGGTTATATTGTGAATATTGATTCAGACCTGAGTGGCCTTGAATTTGTGGATTACCACCAGATGATCGCCGAAGGTCTTGCCAATATACAGCAGGCTATTACCATTGCAGGAGCTCATGCTGACCTGCATTATGATTTCATCCTGAATGTGGATATGGACCGCGATGAGTTCGTACAGATGTGCTACTCATATATGGCCCGTATTGCAATTTCGGAACCACGTACCAAGGATGAAGCACCGGCTACCTCGTGGGCTGCCATTAGTGGGTGGGCCGACCAGGGGTTTGACCATGATTTCTATATTGAAACCGCTCCGGGTGAATGGTGGAACTTCATGATCGACTGGGCTGCAACTGAATGGCCTCCGGGAGCCGGTTACCTGCCCTCCGATATGAAGATCTTCCATCTGGTAGATCCGGCTCATTATACCGAGTATTATCATCAGGATTCGGTATATACGGATACACCATTTAACGATCAGAGGATCTTGGGTGCCAATGGGAACAAGCCCTACTATATGTATATGACCAACTTTGGCTATCTGAGGGCTTCAAGGAACCGCTTCCTGTTCTCAAGCTACATGCATTTCAGATTTTCCAATAACAACGATCTGAACCAGGCCGGGTACATGAATCCCATGTTCCTCTATACGGAACTGCAACTGATCAAGGCTGAATGTGCCCTGAAAGGCGGGGACATCAATGGAGCACTGGCCGTGATCAATGATCCCAACCTGCCACGTAAAGCCGATGGCGGACTGCCCGACGCAACGGCTGCTAATGAAGCAGAAGCGGTGAATCTGCTGCATTATGAGTATGCCTTAGAGCTGGATCTTGCCGGTGGTTCTACCTGCCAATGGGCCTTTATGAGAAGATGGGACCTGTTACAGGAAGGTACACCTACGGAATTTCCCATACCGGCCAGAGAACTTGAGGCTACCGGGTTCGATATCTATACTTTTGGCGGTGTGAATCATGCCGGAGAACCTGGAACTGCTTTGGGTCCGGGCTGGAGGACAGTGGCTAACGGTCAATAAAATGACAGAATATAAACATACTGGAAGGAAGCTCAACACGGGCTTCCTTCTTATTTTTGTTTTCCTGTTTTTAGGTTGCCAAGGACCCAAACATCAGGGGTATGAAATGCATGCCGGGCGGGTATTGCA
>JANTFK010000317.1 GCA_024763595.1 Bacteroidales bacterium
TTTGCTGCATCTGTAGTACCATCAGCTTCTTTAACAAAACCGGCAGAGTTTGCGGCCCGCGTACGAATGGCATTTACTTCACCAAGACCCAGATCATCTGCATTTGTCATGGCTTCACATTCTGCTTTAAGCAAAAGCACATCAGCGTATCGTATCATCCGGTAGCCATTGGCAGTCCACCCGGAAGTCCAGTTACCCACTTCGGTAAAAACACCTTCCTGTGATTTTTTATACACCTGCTTTTTACCCACATAAGGTCCGGCATAACTTTGATCCCTTATCCAGTCGGATCCTGTCATAGGGCCCCAATCCCAGAAAGGAATTCCGCGCCTGCCGACAGACCAGTCAACCCTGGGATCAAGGTTACCGGTATATTCGGTAAAAGCATCGCTCGGAGTCAGACCCTGGTCATTGGTAACCTCTTCATCATTATAAGTATCCGGCATGGGCAATCCGTTGGCATCGGTACGGAAGGAGTTTACAAAATCCTGTGTAGGCTGGAAGAAACCACAACATCCACCGGGAGATTCACCTGATTTATACGGGAAGTTCAATACTTCTCCCCAACCTCCGTTCCATCCACCGGAGCCATCATTTACAGAATACTGTACGGTATAAATGGACTCAACGCCATTCCGTTTTTCAATATCAAAGATCTCGCCGTACAATGGATCCAGGCTGGCGGCCTGACCTGCAGGATTGGTTCCGCCGGACTCCACGGTTGTTAACAAGGGCAGCGCAGAAGCATAGTCGTTAAACATTTGCATGTATGCTTTGGCCAACAAAACTTGTGATACGGTTTTGTTGAAACGTCCCACCTGCTTCATGTCATTCGGAAGCTGTGTTCCGGCAGTGAGATCTTCTATGATCTTATCCCTTATATCTTCCGTATTGGTAAGGGTTGCCTGATCCGTATTTTCATCCACGTAAGGGACAAAAGTATTTGTACTTCTGTCAGCCCACAATCTCCATGCTTCAAGGTGATAGAAACCACGCAAAGCCCTGGCTTGATTAATAAAAGAAGCTGCTTCATCGGAAGTAATGGTCCCTTTTTCTTCAGCTGACCGGGCAGTTAAAATGGTAGAATTACAACGGGAGATACCTTCATAAATAGCTCTCCATTTTACATTCAGGTATGGATTGGTTGCTGTTTCAGAAAAAGTCTGGATTGGGTTGATATCCGGCTGGTCACCCGAGTCGGTACCTTTATCGGCTTCCATGGCACGAATGCTGCCAAATACCCAACCTGAAGTTGCCGATTGCCATCCAAAACCACTGGCAACACCGTCAACCATTGAGTAGGCACCAATAAGAAGTCCGTCAACTCCGTCATAGGTAGCCAGTACAGATTGATCTAATGATCCGTTTGGAGTGATCTCCAAAAAGCTTTCCTTACAGGAGTCCATAAATATGAGTCCTGTAATGATCGCAATTACTGATAAAAATTTTATTTTTTTCATTTCTATATTGATTTTTTATCTTAAAAACTAGAATCCTACATTCAAACCAAACAGGAATTGTTTCACTGCAGGCAGGTTTCCTTCGTCAACACCCATAAAGGTATCATTATGACTGGCCAATTCGGGATCCATGCCACTATATTTGGTTAGCGTGAACAAATTCACTCCCTGAACATAAACTCTTAAATTAGAGAATATATTCCCGACAAGAGATTTCGGGAATGTATAGCCGATCTGAAGTGTTTTGAGCCTGAAGTAGGAGCCATCCTCAATATAATAACTGTTGGATACCGTATTGGTAGAGAAGTTTGATTTATTTGAAGCTTTTGGAACCGTTGCTCCGGTATTGTCAGGCCTCCAGCTATTATTCAGCAGGTCAGTGCTCTTTTGGCCCTGGAAAGAAGGCCAGAAATCGAGCCACCATTTGTTATAATTAAAGATATCATTTCCCTCGGATCCGTAAAAGAAGGCTGTAAGGTCAAAAGCTTTATAGCCCAGCACCAGGTTCAACCCATAGGTGAATGAAGGGTTCGGATTCCCGATAAAGGTTCTGTCATCAGGATCTATTACTCCATTCCCGTCAATATCTTCATACCGGAAGAAACCGGGTTCTGCTCCATCCTGTGTCGGTGCTGAAGAAACTTCTCCGGCATCCTGGAATAATCCCATAACCTTATAGCCAAAGAATTGACCCATGGAATGACCAACCATATTCCGGTTGAATGGACCGATCCGGGATCCGCCGGCATCAAAATATTCATATCCCTCGGCAATTTTTACGATCTTATTATTATAGGTAGTGATCTGTGCACTGGCTTCCAGCCTGAAGTCATTAAATATCTGGCGATAGGTCAGTTGTGCATCCACACCATTGTTCTTCATTTCCCCCACATTTACATAAGGAACAGCAGCAGCACCGGCTGTTCCGGGTAACTCGGGATTAAAAAGAAGGTCTTTGCTTTGTTTCTGATACCAGTCAAAAACGATTTCAAATTTACGGTCCAGCAAGACGGCGTCAAAACCCACATTGGTAGTCACGTTGGTTTCCCATTTGGCATCGGCATTACCAATCCTGGTGGGACGGAAACCCTGTAATGAACTATTTGTAGTACCGGTGATGTCATAATAAGATGTACTGGGGCTACCACCAAATAGATAAAACTGGTTGGCAGTGGAGACTGGCAACTGGTTACCCATGGTTCCGTATCCTCCCCTGATCTTTAAATCGTTTATAAACTCAGCTCCTGCCAGGAATGATTCTTCACTGATCCTCCACCCTGCTGAAACAGAAGGGAATACACCATATCGGGTATTGGGACCAAACACAGAGGAACCATCGCGCCGCACCGTGGCACTCAGATAATATTTGGAACGGAAATTATAATCTGCTCTTAAAAACTGAGATACCAGGGATCTGGGGGTCCAATAGCTGGAATTTCCGGAAAGCAGCGATGCTCCGTTTGACACCGTTCTGTATGAAAGTGCAGTGGAGAAATAATCGGCATGCGCGGCATCAACGGACCGGCCAGTACCTGTTTTAACTGCTTCATATCCCGCTACAGCCAGAATATTGTGGTCACCGAATTGCTTGTTATAAGTTAAGGTGTTGGTCCATGTCCACTCTAAACCATACCCTGACCCTTCGGAATAAGATGAGGTAGCAGTATTTTCAGAATTCTCGTAGGTGGCTCCGGTCCAGTTGGTCCAGTACCAAGTATTAAAGGAACCACCAATAGATGTTCTAAAATCAAGGCCTTCGATTATTTTCACATTGGCAAACATATTACCAAACAACCGGACATCCTGCCAGCGGTCATCTTTATCCCTGATATTTTCAGCTACCCAGTTATTGGCGTTACCCAAACGGGGTGCGATACCGGTACCGCCCCAGTCTCCATTCTCAAAGGTATGGGATAATCCTGTGAAAGTCCCTGAATTCCAATGTAACGGAACAATGGGCTGCATACGATATACCCCCATCATTAAAGCTGTACTTTCGCTACCGTTCCCGCTGATACCATTATCAGCCCGGTGTGTAATGCTCATATTCTCACCAATGGTAACCCGGTCTTTAATTTTAAATTCAGAATTAAAACGGGCGGTAATCCGCTTATACCAGTTGGTAATAATTGTTCCCGTCTGATCATAATAACCAATTCCGGCATAGTACTTTGAATTCTCATTTCCACCCGAAAGGGAGAGATCATGATTCATGATCGGAGCTGTTCTTGAAACTTCATTCCACCATTTTGTATCCGCGGCCCAGGATGGTAAGGTTGGAGATGGATTTGACGAAGGACCATAGATAGGGTGTGTTTCCGAGTTTCCGTCATTGGCATAAATCAACCATTGCAGGTCGGCATAACCCTGTGTAGTTAACAAATTATCCGGACCTTTTCCAGGGCTCTGTGTACCTGTGTACATGTTGTAATTTACGCTTATCCCCTGGCGTTTACCTTTTTTGGTGGTGATAAGTATTACCCCGTTTGATGCCCTGTTTCCATAAATGGAAGCTGCACCGGCATCTTTCAGTACGGTCATGGATTCCACATTCTCAGGGCTAATTGTATTGACATCGGTTGTAGGCACACCATCTACAACATAGAGCGGATCATTGTTCTGGAAGGAACTGAATCCCCTGATCCTCACTTTGGCAGCCTGACCGGGTCTGGAGTCCTGTGTTACCGTTACACCGGCAACACGACCCTGGATCTGCTGGGTCACATTTCCCTGTGGCATCTTAACCAAATCGTCAGATTTAACGATTCCGACGGACCCCGTAACGTCTTTCTTTTTCTGAGTGGTATAAGCGGTAACCACCACCTCATCCAAAGAAGTTACTTCGGGTTCAAGCACCACATCAATGGTAGATTGATTCCCGACCGCTATGGCTTGTGTCCGGAAACCAACAGAAGAGAAGACCAGCGTTGCTTCAGGGCCTGGAACTACAATGCTGTAGTTACCGTCAACATCAGTTACGGCACCCTGCAGGGTGCCCTGGATTACAATGTTAACTCCCGGAAGTGCTCCTTCTGCTGCAGAAGTTACTTTACCTGTAACCGTTCTTTGCTGAGCGGTGGCAAAGCTGATTGCAAAACCAAAAAGGAGAAGAAACAATATACTCCCCCCTCTTAAAAATACAGACTTTCGCATAATTAAGTTAATTTAGGTTAATAATTAGTAATAAAAGTCGTGAAAATAAAGATTATTTCAGAATTTAAATGTATCAACTTTCAAAACATATTTAATGTC
>JANTFK010000318.1 GCA_024763595.1 Bacteroidales bacterium
ATATTCGTCGGTTAAGACAAGGACCATCCTTTTCCCCTGCAGAAAGGAGGAATCTGTTCCGCAAATGGCATATCCCCCATCCGTAAGGGCCTCCAGGTCGCTGGCCTGATCCATATACAGGCTACCATAATACTTGATAAACTTTTCAGCCTGTCCGGGTGACATTTCCTTTTCACAGGAAAAGAGCGATCCCAATAAACCGGCTATTATCATGAGTCTGTATTTCATAATCAATGTTTCTGCTAATGTGACAGATTCCAGGCCATTCCAAGGACCAAACTGAGCTGGTGGATTTTAAAATCGCTATCCTCATGGTATAAGAGCCATATCAGGTCCTGGTTCTGGTAGCGATTGGCCTGTATATTAGACAATAACAGCCCTGACGTGAATCTGGTTTCCATAAACAGGAAAGCGTTGTTAAAAGGAATCCGGAGTCCCACTCCGGCCATGCCTAATATGTTCATTCTTCTCCGTGCATCTGTAATATCTGTTTTGTCTACGGCCACATCGCTAAAAGAACTTTCATAACTCCGGATACCACTACCTGATGCAGAGAATAAATAGTCCGCAACAATTCCCAGACGAAGATAAACACTGTTTCGCTCAGCATCCGGATTAAGTTTCAGTATGATTGCAATAGGCAGCTGTAGCCTGGTCTGTACCTCTTTATATTCATATGACATAAATGAGAAGGGCAAGGCACTGTAACTGAACCTGGTCCGGTTATAGAGCAGGCTGAAGGAAGCCTCTGAAGTACGTCCCAGCATTAAGTTCATGGTGGGACCGACCTGAATATCCGGTAATATTCCAAAGGTGCCTTCGTCCATGGCCGGATCCCCCAGGCTGTACCGCTCCACAATTTGAGGAAAAGTCCCATGCATGCCAAGTTCAAATCCAAGCGAGTTGGTATAGTGAAAGGGGGGACGCTGTTGCTTTTTCTTCTCTGGTTTTGGCGGTGTTTTCCCGGGGGTTTCTCTGATTGTTTCCCCTCCGGTTACCTTCTCCGGTTCTGCCATCCTGGCTGCCAGGTGTGTATTCAACAATATGGTGAACTCTTCAGAATCGGATGCACCGGCACGGTAATCAGGAAACTCATCCACCAGATCATTCATCAGGCTGTCGGCCTCGTCTGGCAGATAATCAAAAAGATATGCATTGATGACCAGTTTATAGGCTTCCAGTTTGGGAGTACCACTGAACTCATCCGATTCCAGACATGGTAACATCAACTCCGGAACGAGTTCAAGCATGCCTGCTGCATATGCCTCTTTTGCATCTTCAAGAAGTTGCACACAACTGACATTATCCTGTGGACTCGCAACCTGGTGCCAGAGAAATAGAGAAAAAAGTACGGATAACCATCTACGCATATCAAATCATTTTATTCATTCAGGCCGGGACAGCTCTTCTCGTAAGGAATATCTTTGCCAAAATATTGAATCCACTCAGCCTTTGTCAGGTTCCGTTTCACCAGGGAACAAAAATCTGCAACCATTTGAGCAGGTTCAGAGGGCCTTCCTATCAGACGCGGATAATCTACACTGCCACTGTAGAAATACCCACTGTTCCCGTTAAAACAAACAGACAGGACAAACCCGTTATTCTCTGAAAATACCATGGGCGGATTACCCAGGTTAGATGTGTTCCACAAATAGACTTTACCATCGTATGAAGCAGCTGCCAGGAACCTTCCGTCCGGGCTGTAAGCCAGATCGGTAACCCTGGCACCCGGTCCCCGCAGGGTAGCAATGCGTTGATGTCCGGAACCCGTAAACACCTGAATGGTACCATCCAGTAATCCGGCTACCAGGTACTGTCCCCCGGGACTATAGGCAAGCGCTTTAGCATGGTTCCGTCCGAAATCACTTATCTGACTGGAATTGGCAGGATCATTCACATCCAGTTCATAGATCTTTCCATCTCTTGTCCCAAAAGCAACTTTGCCTTTGTTGGAGGCTGCCAGCGCTGATGGCCTGCCGGGTGTTGTGAGCAGGGTTGAGCCAGTCTTGCTGCCATATTCCCATTTAACAATCCGGTTCTCGGTCCCGGCAGATATAAAACTTCCCGAGCTTCCCAGGTTCTGCAGAAAAAGAATGATCTTGCCCCCGTCAGCAGAGCGCCCGACTACCCTACCATTGTTCTCAAGCTCGACAAATAAAAGCCCGCCACCATTGGTTCCAACTGCAGCGAGTCGTTCATCCGGGCTGATACTCAGGCACTCATTGTTCAGACCCGTCCCTTCCAGTGCTATTTGTGAGGCACGGTTACTGATATTGCCCGACAGAATCTTCATGGAGCCATCACTGCTGACAGCCATAAAACTACCTGTTCTGCTCAGCCATTGCATATCTTTCACTGCACTCCTGATGCTTGGATATATGTTGTAAGCCGGGGAAATCAGTTTCTTCAGAGCCAAATATAGCCCGTTATAAATATCTGCCTCGTAATACCTGCCGTTATACTGTGTGTTGAACTTATAGGCCTGGTAAGCCAGCAATCCCTGAAGGTCGGGATCTTCCTTGATCTCCATACTTTCAACGGCCACATCCCTTGCCAGTGATAGAATTCTCTGCCCGGAAACTGCGCTTGTGGTCTTTACCGGAGTGGTACCACCATGTCCGGCCGAGGTGGCTGGTTTTGCAGGAGTTCGTCTGTTTCTGCGATTCTGGCCATTTACCGAAACATTCTCTTTAGCGGGAGTATGTTTTTTCACAGGAACACGCTCCCCGGGGGGGACATTCTCTCCAACGGATTGATTCCTGTCCACGGGCTCAGGAGCAGTAATCTCAGTCGCTTCGGTAGACGCTTCCGGCTGGTTCTCCTTATTGTTTTTCTCAATGGCACCTGCCTGCTCTTCCGGTATGGCAGGTGGAGTCCGGGGTATATAGGTATATTCCTGTTCAACAGGATCCTGTGACTGTTCCGCAACAGGAGGATTGTTCCTGTTGGTTAGAAACACAACCACCAGCACGACCCCCACAACACCAGCAAAAACAGCGATTGAGCGATGTAAGGCCCGCTTCCGCCGCAGCAATATGATCTTACGCCTCTCGTTCCAGTTATACTCCTCCTCACTGGCATTCAGGAATACCATGGCCCGTTCAAATGCAGGGTCATACTGGATACCCCAGGCAGGCGTTGGTTTTTGCCTGTCCCTCCACCGCAAGGCATGCTGCAAATCGGGAGGGACCCATAACTCGGTTCTGCCTTGCTGATACAGGGCAGATGCTTTCGAGAGTTTCAGGTACATACTGATGGAGTCGGCCTCTTCATCCACCCATTTCTTCAATCTGTCCCAAATCCCGATAAGCGCTTCATGCGACAGCTCAATCAAACTATCGGGTTTTAAAGCAACCTGATTATTCGTTGAGAGAAAAGCGCGTCCCGGTTTACGAAAAACCTCTGCAACATCAATGACCTCCTCTATGGTGCACTGGGCAATCCTGGCCAGTGTTTCCGGGGTTGTCTGCCGGCTAAAGCCTTCATGGTTTTCACCCCTGAAGGTGATCGATTTGAAGAGGTGTTCACAGATAATCTTCTGCCCGGAAGTCAGTTCCTCATATGCCTCTTCCAGGTTCTTGCTCAATGCATTTCTAAGCGTACCGATAGCCTGGTAATTACTGATGGCAACCGGGTTGTTCAGATCCCCCTGCTGTATCCAGTGGTCCCAGGTACGCATCAATGCATGTTGCATCATGGGCAGTGGTGTCTCAACCTCTTCCAGATCCTCCAGAATGTACTCTTCAAACCCGGGTTCCACACTGGCCCCACACTGCCCGATGGGACCCAGGATCGCTTTAGCCAGTGAATCCCGGGACATTTGAGGAAGCAAATACTTGCTCACATTCATCTGCTCATTTAACGTACGGTATAGCGAACAGTAATCGATGAAATCAGAACGAATGGAAAGCATCACATAGATACCTGGCTTTTCATGGGTAACAGCCTGCATCAACAGATCAATAAAACGCCTGATTTCCTGATTCTTCCCAAGATTTTTCTTCTTTGTGACAGCAGAATGGCTGATAAACAGATCCTCAAACTGGTCTACCACCAGGAAATAGTTATGGCTGCCCAGGCCCTTCTCATTGATCAGGTCGCCCAGTTTCTGGTATCCGTTTAAAAATGATTGCACATCAGATTCCGTCAGTTTATTAGGAAATACCTGCTGAAATGCCCTCAACAGGTTTTCCACGGGCTTCCGACCAGGACGCAGCGATACCGGCACCCATTCCTGTTTTTTATCGGAAAGGAGGGATGGAATGATCCCCGACTGGATCAGCGATGTTTTACCACTGCCGGATGCACCCACCAGGGCCACAAAACGGTTTTTCAGCAGTTTATCAAGCAGATCAGCCATGGCCTCATCCCTGCCAAAGAAATACTTATCCTCGGAAGAGCTGTATGGCCGGACACCAGGATAAGGGTTTCTTTTCACAATCCTGGTATGTATCATTGAGGCATCACCCATAATTTATTCGTTATCAGACGCACAACTTTTATACTCAGCCTTATGTGAGCTGACCTAAAAAATCACAAAAAACGTGCAATAAACTTCTTTCATCAACCAATAGCTCAATGAATTTTCTCCTGTCAATCAGGTAGGCATCGCACGTTCCGATTGTCCCAAGATAACGAATTTGCTCCAATATTTCGGCCTGATAGGCTGCAATAAATGCGATTCCCGAAGCCAG
>JANTFK010000319.1 GCA_024763595.1 Bacteroidales bacterium
CCGGTGTTATCGGATTCGGTCAGGACCATTGTAAGGTATTACTACCCTCAATTTCAGGATCATACAGCGGGAAATGCAAAAAAGGGCTGGCCCACGGAAAAGGAACGGCCATCGGTACCGACACCTATGTGGGGCGTTTCTCCAAAGGGTTACCGGACGGAAAAGGAGAATACAGATGGGCCGACGGACGGGTATATGAAGGTTCCTGGTCCCGGGGAATGAAAGCAGGGAAAGGGACCATGACCTATCCACGCACAGGCGGAGACTCTGTTGTTACCGGTATCTGGAAAGATGATATTTATGCCGGTGCGATACCTGTCCCGGTCTATCAGATCAACCAGTCCCGGAGTGTGCCCCGGTATTCGATCAGAAAAATAAATGAAACGGGTAACGGGGTCCGGATCGGATTATATCTGGGAGGAAGTTTCAATTCCGAAATTGAGGATTTCTCCCTGGCAAGCGACACCGGAGAAAAGTATGAGGCAAACCAGCGATATTGTATAGACAATGCCATTGTCCCGTACAAAGTAACCATCCGGTATAAGACCTGGAACTATTTCCACACCGAGCAACATGATGTGGTTTTTGAATTTACCATCAACGAACCGGGCATATTTGAAGTTACCATAAATAACTAAAGCCACATTTCTGAATGGAGCAGGTTGTCACATCATTATCCACTTAAACTGAAAAAACCTGACATGAAACACGCAGAGGACCGGGCAATTATACAAACCGGGAACGGGCAGGAGATCCACATCAGATTGCTGTCGACTGTATATATTCAACCTCTCCAGGCTTTTAATGAGAACCTGTCGGAACATACCCGGTCTCAGTTCTTACCGCACAGTTATGAGGAAGAGATCATCCGGAAATATATAGAACGAAACAGCAACGGAACCGATCGCATCTATGTGGCACTTTCGGAAGCAGCCGTTATCGGATATCTTTTTCTGTGGGATTTTAAAAAACCTTTTCCGGTTCTGGGGATTGGCATTGCCGATGCTTTTCAGGGACAGGGACTGGGGAAAAAGATGATGGATATCCTGATTGAGGATGCAAAGACCAATGGGAACGACGGGATTCTGCTGACAACCGTGCTGAATAACGAAGCTGCCTATCAGCTTTACCTGAAAAAGGGTTTTGTATACCTGGGAGATACCGATAACATTGCAGGTGATGGCCGTGTCGTAAGGGAACGGATGATGTATCTGCCCCTTGCGGAAGGAGTTGTTCCTGAGGTCCATGACTTTGAACCGCCCGTTCTTTAATCTTTGTTAACGCTAATCAGCATTCATAGCGTAAACCAACATTATTTTGTTAGTTTTGTATGATAAATCATACGATTAGATCATCTCCATGAAAAAGAGCCTGACCATTACCAGATCCAGCACCACACTGGTGGACAAAGTGGAAGAGAGCCTCAGGAATCACTTCAGGGAGATGAATTTAATGCCCGGTGATACCATTCCCATAGAGACAGAGCTTGCCGAATCGCTGGGCGTGGCCAGAAGTGTATTGAGGGAGGCCCTGAGCCGGTTGAAGATGCTGGGATTGATCGAATCCAGGACAAAAAGGGGCATCGTACTGACTGAACCCGATATTCTGACCGGCATTGAGAAAGTCATGGACCCAAAAATATTGAGCCATGACCGCTTAATGGATATTCTTGGGATCATCGTGACCATTGAGATCGGTATGGTCGATTATATTTTGATCCATATGAAAGAATCTGATTTACAGGAACTGGAACAGATTGTCAAGCGGGAGACAATCCTGGAACAGAACAGGGTTATACCGGAGGAGGAATCCAGATTTCATCCAAAGTTGTATGAAATGACCGGGAATACAACTATTCTCAGGTTATGCAAGCTGTTTTCTCCGGTCTATGCTTTTATCAGAGAAAAATATGGTGAAGAAATTAAGGTGTTCAAAAAAGGCCCCCTTAACAAGAACAGGCCCACACACACCGACCTGCTCAATATTTTAAAAGAGCGTGACGCCCGTCAATTCCGGGAGGCCATGAGAGAACACCTGGGATTGTACTTTTACCTGTTAAGCTGTGATACACCGGCATAATCCCTGGTTATCACATTTACAGGAAAAGTTTTTTACCATACAAAAGTTTTTACGTATGACATTTAAGCATATTTTGTCCTACAATTATGTTTATTATGTTATTTCGTACTATATTTAACAACAATTATCGAATTAAGTAAGCAGTAATGAGAATCGCCTATTTAAAAAAACCGAACATAATTGAATTGAGGGATGAGTCCAAACCGGTTGCCGGCAGGAACCAGATCGTACTGAAGGTGAAGGCATGCGGCATTTGCGGAACTGATATTCATGCTGCACATATGAATGTTGATTTTCAACCATTCGGGCATGAAATTGCCGGAGTGATTGTGGAAACAAGAGAGGGTGTTGAGGGCCTGGAAGTGGGCCAGGATGTTGTGCTTGACAGTGCCACACCATGCGGTAAATGCGCCATGTGCCGTAATATGCAGCAGGAACTGTGCACAGATATCCAATCATTCTTTTTTCTGAACTCATTTGGTATGGCAGAATTTATGCTGGCCCCTGCCATTTGTGCCATTCCGTATAGCGGTCTTGATCCCGCGGAAGCCACGCTTTCGGAACCACTGGGCGTAGCGCTCGATATGGTCAGGCTGGCAAATATAGAACCCGGAAACAATGTCCTGGTGATGGGACCGGGGCCCATCGGTCTCATGGCCTTAAGGCTGGTCAGGAGGGCGGGAGCAGGCAGGATATTTGTCAGTGCACTATCGAAAACGGTCAGCAGAAACCGGCTTGCACATGAGTTTGGTGCCGATGCGGTGATCGAAGTGGATCGCATACCCCTGGAGAAGTATGATTTTGGATGCCGGATCGACCGGATTGTATCGACAACACCACCCGCGACTTTGACATCAGCCGTAAAAATTGCCGGTAAAGGAGCGATCATCTCATACATTGGTCTGGCCGGTACCGGCGATTCTCAAATTTGTTTTAATGCTGATGAATTTCACTTTAAAAAATTGCAACTCAGAGCATCCTTTGCCTCGCCTGCACTGTTTGGGCCCAGGGCCATTGAAATACTTAAAAGCGACAGGTTACTCCGTGAGAATATTATTTCACACCGGTTCGGGCTTGATGAAATCGCCATGGCGATGGACGTAGCGGTAAATAATGTTTCAGAAACCGTAAAAGTGGTTGTTATGCCATGGATGGATCAACAGGATATAATATAAGAACAGACCAGAGCGGTTATACTTCTCACATAAAATAACTTCAGATAATTCAGATAAAAGATGTACAGTTTACCAGGGAAGAAATCAAAAGAAATATGGGATAAGGACACCCGCTATGTTATATCGGGACGCAGTAATATTGCCGATTCGCTGCCCCTGGTTTTTGAAAGCGGGCAGGGTGTATATATATATGATGTGGACGGAAATGAATTCCTTGATTTTTCCGCGGGTATCCTGACAGCCTCCACCGGACATTCGCACCCTCATCTGATAAAGCGCGTGAAAGATCAGCTCGATAAGCTCAGCCATGTATATGCGTTTCCCACACCAGACCGCTACAAACTCACCCAGATGCTTGCCGAGAAAATGCCCGCCGGAATAGATACCTTCGCCTTCTACCTGGAAGGGGCCATTACCGTTGAAGCGGCGCTGCGCGCAGCCAGCAGTTATAACAAACGTTACCTGTACGCTGCCACAACCTATGCATATCATGGCAGAACCTTGCTGACCAGGAGCCTGGGGACACATCTCCTGCCCAAGGAATTCGGTCCCACACTCAATGTAACGCACCTGCATTACCCATCCTGCTACAGGTGTCCCTTTAAACTCAAACATCCCGAATGTGGACTGGCATGTGTTGAATCTGCACACGATTTACTGAAATCGGGCGGGAACGAAAAACCCGGGGCACTGATCTTCGAGCCGGTAATAGGAGCCGGCGGGATTATTGTTCCTCCTGCCGATGCCATGCGGCGTATGGTTGAGATTGCCCGTGAATGGGATATGGTGATCATCGCTGATGAAGTGCTGACAGGAGTAGGCAGAACAGGCAAGTTCCTGGCCATTGAGCATTATGGTATTGAACCGGACCTGACAACCTTCGGCAAGGGGCTGGGAAGTGGCATCCCGGTCATGTGTGTTGCGGGTAAAAAGGAGATCATGTCCTCCTCCCCTTTCGGTGAATCGGGAGGAGGAGGATCCAGTACCAGTTTTGGAGGCAATCCCGTATCCAATGCGGCAGCACTGGCTACCCTTGAAATCCTCGAGAAAGAAAAACTGGTTGAAAATGCAGCCACCCTTGGCACCGAGATCAAAGAGCGTACCGCCGGCTGGACTGAAAAATACAGGATCGTGGGTGATGTACGGGGTCTGGGACTCCTCTGGGGCATTGAACTGATAAAAGATAAAAAGCATAAAGAACCTTACAATCAGGCCTGGGATGTGATCTATAAAAAATGCATGTCCAATGGGGTCCGGCTGGTTCCCAATCGTATATGTCCGCCCCTGAATATCACCTCCGGCCAGTTACATCACGGGCTTGACATCATCGAGGATGCAATTAAAGAAGTGGAAGAGCAAACATGACAAAAAAAGAACGCCTTTTAAAGGCCTTTGCCAATAGCGGCGAACCGG
>JANTFK010000320.1 GCA_024763595.1 Bacteroidales bacterium
GGTCCAGCCTTTCATTTTATACTTTTCACCGTCAATGAATTTCTTCTGCTTGTAGTGAAACATCCATTCATATTCACCTCCGGCATAGACGAAAAAATTTTTACTGAACGATCCGATTTTCGCTGCCAGGGGAAACCCCAGTGAATAACTGCGGTGTTTGATTTTGGTACTTTTATTATAATCGGGATGATCCGTACCAACATCTACATATCCCAGATTCTGGAAGTGGTCCTCCATAATCAGGCCAACATTCCTGATCCCGAATCCGGTAAAAAGCCCCAGGTTGTCAGTTAGGTCCAGGTTGAAAAAATGCTGGACATGAAAAAACAGGGTAAAACGGATATTGGTATTTACATCTACTCCGTTGAAGTTCACATTAGCTCCGGAGAAAATGATTTCACCACCGTTGGTATGATATATCTTTTGCGCATTTGTCTGTTGTGTAATCAGCGCCATTGAAAGGGTCAGGATCACGAATGCTCTTTTCATGGGAAATAGTCTGTTTAATCGTTTAGTCAGGTACCACAAACGTACGTAAAGTTTATTATGAAAACAATACGGCACATTCTTGGAGTTCCATGGTTCCTTTTTTTCAATTTCCGCATGTAACATTAATGTGACATCAGTGGATCATTCCACTGATGTCCGCGTTTTTATTATATGCATTAGATGCCCGGGAACCCTTGCTGTTCCTGGGGTTAAAGAATCGACGATAAACATGTACCGTAAAGGATGCAGTTGATGTTTTGGGAAATATCACTCCGGTGTGACATTGGAATATACTGAAAAGAGGGTACCGGTTTTCCCAGTTATGCTCGCCCACCCCCGGCAAACTATGGGAAACCTTATGTTCTGTTAATGCGCGGACAAAATTCAGATAAATTTTGGAGTAAGTCCAAAGCACTTTCATGATAGCGCAATCAAGTTCTCTTTGATCAGTGTATCAAACCGGTCCACTATCTGCCGCAGCTGGGGATGATTTACGTTGAACGGATGGCTGTCAAGTGTCCGTACCGGTAGTATTTTGGGAGATGTCCCTGAAATAAAGCAGGCGGTCATCTGATCAAGGTGGTCAAAGCCAATGGGTTTTTCGATCACATCTATGTTATCCGATTTGCATATTTCAAGTATGTATTTACGTGTAATGCCAGCAAGAATCTTGCCCTCGGGAGCTGTTAAAAGCGTTCCCTGGTGGTCCAGGAAAAATATGTTGGAACGGCTTCCTTCAGTAATCTCCTGCCGGTTGTTCATCAGGATAGCCTCGTATACTCCCTGTTCCCTGATAAACGTGCTGACCGATATTCTGAACCTGTTATCCCATTTTTTGATAGTGGGATTGGGGCGGACATGAGGATATGTTAGCAGTTTCACCCCTTTTTGATACATGTGTTCATCCGGGTATACATACGGAATGAAATAGCATAGAATGGTTGGGGTTGTTTCACTGTTTTTTTGCAGGCAGATCCTTATATTCCCCTGTCTGAGGGAGTTGCTGTTTTGCAGTAGTTTCAGGTTTTCCCTGATAATGCCGGAGCCCGGATAGGTCAGTCCGGAACCGGTCAGGGATCGGCGGAGCCTCTCCAGATGGTCCTGCAAAAACAGGAACTTTCCGTCGATCAGCCGCACCACCTCATAATATATCACGGCCGACATATCATGGATAAAACCCGATACATTTTCCCTGGAGCCGTTTATGATATATGTTTCTCCTAAGATCTTTCCTGTTTTCATGCAACCCTGATGGAGGTAGCCGGGTCCCTACTGTAAGCTTTCACGAATTGCCGGTTTACAGTGATCACGGCCATGGTTAACGAATGCATCAAAGATATGATAAACGTGCAGAAAGGGAAATCAATGCGAAAAGCGTAAAAAGAGCTTGTTGGAGACATGGCTCCTTGCTTTTTGCGAAATAGATTTAATTATTATTTTTACCCCCTGCAAAAATAGCCATTTAGGTGCCATGAGCAGACTGATATTTTTCATAGATGATGATAAAATGATCCTGAATCTGCTGGAATATACCTTTCAGAGCAGGCAGGATTACCATGTTGTCTGTTACCGGACAGGAGA
Organism: Bacteroidales bacterium; assembly: GCA_024763595.1. Classification (GTDB taxonomy): domain Bacteria; phylum Bacteroidota; class Bacteroidia; order Bacteroidales. The sequence continues at coordinate 2,071 of JANTFK010000320.1, forward strand.
GGAATGCCTTGAGAACCTACACCGGAAACCGAGCCTGATCGTGCTGGATCATATCTTGTCAGGTGGTGGTGAGAAACAGCTCAGTGGCTTGGAAACCTTAAAGGAAATAAGGAAAGTTGAGAAGGATATTCCCATTGTAATACTCACTGGCCACGGGGATGATGATCTGTTAACAGAATTTATTGAAAGCGGAGCAGACAGGTACCTGACAAAAGACGATTTTTTCATCGATTCCCTTATTGAGACCATCCAGCAGGTAATAAACTGATTTTCTACCGGAACAAACCTTCTGCCGGCATTCTGTTTAATTGGCTATAAGTCATTAATTAATGGCACGGGATTGTTTTTTTATATAAGATAAATTTTTACTTTTGCACTCCCAATTTGAAGGATTGTGAGCAGAAAGGGATCATATGTCATACGCATCGAAGGATTAGGAGAGGGTGTACATGATTTTTCATTTGAATTGAATGAGCAGTTCTTTGTACAATTTGAGCATCCGGAAGTTAAGACCGGGAATGTCCATGCAAATGTGGTCCTGGAGAAACCTCCTGGTGTCAATGTGCTTCATTTTCATTTGACCGGAACGGTAGAGGTTGTGTGTGACCGTTGCCTCGAACCATTTTTAACGGGCATCGATACCCACCAGCGGATTTTTTTAAAGCATGGAGTGAAAACGGAAGAGGTTGAAGACGATGTATTGATGATCGGTGATGATACTCATGAGATTGTGGTTGACCAGTATTTGTTTGAATTTATTGTACTGGCTCTTCCCCTCAAAAAAGTACATCCTGAGGATCAGGAAGGTAACTCCGGTTGTGATCCGGAGATGATAAGCAAGTTGAATGCACATTTGAAAACAACAGCGGAAACAGACAAGCTTGAACAGTCAGATCCCAGGTGGGATGCATTAAAGGATATATTTGCAAAAAATAACTAGATATGGCACATCCGAAAAGAAAAATTTCAAAGACCAGAAGAGATAAGAGAAGAACCCATTATAAAGCGGAAGCACCAACGCTCTCTACCTGTTCCAGCACCGGAACGGTACATGAGCGTCACCGGGCCTATTATGTAGATGGGAATCTATATTATAAAGGTAAACTCGTTATCGATTCAGAAGCTGAACGGTTATAATTCTCTCTGTCACCGTCAGTCAATCTAAATACCCATGAGAATTGGGATCGATATGATGGGGGGCGATTTCGCACCCGGATCCACAATCGGTGGTTCATTACTTGCCAGGAAAACAATGCCGGGTGATGATGAAATAATACTCATAGGAGATAAAGATTTATTTGCACAATATGTTGAGGAGAACAATCTGGATGTAAAGGGCATCTCCATTGTTCATGCATCATCATTTGTGGGGATGGAAGATCATCCCCTGGAAGCTTTTAAGAAAAAATCCAAAGCAAGCATGTTCCTGGGTCAGCGGATGCTGGCTGAAGGTTCCCTGGATGGTTTTTGCAGTGCTGGAAATACGGGTGCCATGCTTGTTGGCGCCATGCAGATCATTACGTCTATTCCAGGTATTATCCGGCCCGCCATCGCCGCTCCGTTTCCCATGTTGGAAGGTGCCCGGGCCATCATGCTGGATGTGGGACTGAATCCCGATGCGCGTCCCGATGTTTTATACCAGTATGGCTCCATTGGTACCATTTATGCCACACTTGTGAATGAAATTGAGGATCCGAAAGTAGCTTTGCTAAATGTTGGACTGGAAGAGGGCAAAGGGAACCTGGTAACTAAAAGTGCCTACCAGCTGATGAAAGAGTCGTCCACTTACAATTTCATAGGAAATTTTGAAGCCAATGAACTTTTTATTACCAACAGGGCAGATGTAATTGTTACCGATGGATTTGTTGGCAATATGATGTTAAAGGAGGCTGAGGCCTTTTACCGGCTTGTTACCATGAAAAGTGTATGCAACGGATACTTTGAGATGTTTAACTTTGAAAATTTCGGAGGTACACCGGTTCTGGGAATCAAGGCCCCGCTGATTATCGGACACGGTATCTCCAATGAAAAAGCGGTAAAAAGCATGATTGAACATACCAGCCATGTTGTAAGGGTTGGATTGGTCAACAGGATAAAAGAGGAATTAGAAAGATGAGTAAAATTGCAGCCGGCATAACAGGAGTACATGGCTGGGTCCCTGATTACAGGCTCACAAATGATGAACTCAGCACCATGGTGGAAACCACGGATGAATGGATCATGCAGCGAATTGGGATTAAGGAGCGGCGCATACTGAAAGAGGGAGCCACATCAGATATGGGAGCAGCAGCCGTAAAGGGTTTGCTTGAAAAAACCGGAACAGCTCCTGAAGAAGTTGAACTGGTAATCTGTTCCACGATTACACCAGATTATCATTTTCCATCCACGGCAAACCTGATCAGTGATAAAGTGGGACTGGTAAATGCCTGGAGTTTTGATCTTGCTGCTGCATGTTCCGGTTTTATTTTTGGCATGCAAACGGCAACAAGCTTTATTCAATCCGGAATGCATAAAAAAGTGATTCTTGTGGGTACTGATATGATGTCTG
>JANTFK010000321.1 GCA_024763595.1 Bacteroidales bacterium
AATAAATTATATATTTTTAGTTATGTATTAATTCTACCGGATGCAAAGAAATTATATTACTGCTAAATTACTTGAGAATCTAGCGTTTCGGCCTACACCCGGACAGGTAGAGATGATTGGTGAACTGGCTGTCTTCCTGGCATCCGGGGAGAAGTCAGAGATAATGCTTATCAAAGGCTATGCAGGAACCGGAAAGACAACATTAATCGATAGCCTGGTGAAAACCCTGGAGGATCTGAAACATAAATGTATCCTGCTGGCACCCACAGGCAGAGCTGCCAAGGTGCTGAGTTCATATACGGGGGAACCGGCCTGGACCATCCATAAAAAGATTTACAGACAGAAAACAGGCAAAGATGGCCTGGGCGAGTTTGTTCTGGACAGGAATCTTCATAAAAACACCTGTTTTATTGTGGACGAAGCCTCTATGATAGGTGACCGGTCACCTGATTCTTTTTTCGGATCGGGTGATCTGTTACGCGACCTGCTCCGTTATTTGGAATCTGGTTCGAACTGCAGGCTGGTGCTGGTAGGAGATATTGCGCAACTTCCCCCGGTCGGACTCGATATAAGCCCTGCATTGACACCGGATCGCCTGGAGAGCCTTGGATATACGGTCCGGGAGATTGAACTGACCGATGTTGTCAGGCAAAACAGGGATTCAGGTATTCTGTATAATGCCACCATCATCCGGAACCTGATTACAGAAAGTATAGAGGCTTATCCCGATTTCCGCTTTGAGGCTTTCGAAGATACTACACTGCTGAGCGGCTCCGATTTGCTGGAAACCATTGGTTCAAGTTATGACCATTACGGGACAGGAGATACCATCGTTGTGACACGTTCTAATAAACGGGCCAACCGGTTTAATGCCGGTATCAGGAGCCAGATCCTCTGGCGTGAAGAGCGGTTATCCCCGGAAGACATGTTGATGGTTGTGAAGAACAATTACTTCTGGAAGGATGATGAGAATCAAATCGATTTTATCGCCAATGGTGATATTGTAAAAGTGGTAAAACTCTTTGGGACCGAAGAAGTGCATGGTTATCATTTTGCCGATGTACGGATAGCCCTCCCTGATTATGGAGCATTAGAACTGGATGTCAAGGTATTGCTGGATGTTATTGAGTTGGATGCCCCCTCACTGAATTATGAGCAGCAAAAGTCCCTTTTTCTTTCTGTGGCAGAGGATTATCCCGATGCAGTGGGCAGGAAACAGGTGGCAGATAAAATTTCAACGGATCCATATTACAATGCGCTCCAGGTGAAGTATGCCTATGCGGTTACAGGTCATAAATCCCAGGGAGGTCAGTGGAAATGCGTATTCCTTGATCAGGGTTACTTTACGGATGACATGCTTACCCTGGATTACCTGCGTTGGTTATATACAGCTTTTACGAGGGCTTCTGAAAGGCTATACCTGGTGAACCTGGCCAGGCAGTTTATCCCGGATTAAAGATCGATCCGGTATACTTTTCTGAAATGATAGCCATAAATAGCGTATGTGATAGCCATGGGGAACAGTCCGGGCCTGCGGAAAAGGCTCCAAAACACAAGTTTCCAGTAATATCTTTTTCCCTTGCCCAGTAATCCGATATAGAGTGCGGAGCGAAACAGGGCCAGTATTCTCTGTGCATTCAGGCGTGGCTTTATCCTGGCACCGGGTTTGAATTGTGCCAGAAACCCTTTGAGCCGCAGATAGTATGCCTTGCTGGAGTAAATATTGGTTAGAATAGACTGATATCCTTTGAGAAGGACCTCTTTATTCATTCTGGGGATAAAATTCATGGTATAATTGGTATTGTCCCCACCATGGTTATAGAGAATACGCCCTTCACTTTTCAGTCTCTGATAGAGTGCAGTACGGCTGGGTGCATTCAGTAGCCCCACCATGGCAGTTATGATGCCACTATGCTGGATAAAGTCGATCTGTTGCTGGAAAATACCGGGGTTGTCATTGTCAAAGCCCACGATAAAACCCGCAGATACTTCTATTCCGGCACGCTGAATCTCCTGTACACTTTTAATGAGGTCACGCTCTGTATTAAGCTTTTTACCGCATTCGTTGAGACATGCCTGATCGGGTGTTTCGATGCCGACAAAGACCTTTTCAAACCCGGCCTGTGCCATATTTTTCATCAGTTCAGGATCATCCGACAGGTTGATGGATGCTTCAGTTGTGAAGGTAAATGGATGTTTGTGATCCCTGTTCCATCCGTTGATGGCGGGAAGCAATTCCTTTTTCAGTCTGGAGCGGTTCCCGATAAAGTTGTCATCTACAAAAAACAGATTGCCCCTGAACCCTGTCTGAAATATGTTTTCCAGTTCTGCCAGGATTTGTTCTGGGGTTTTCAACCTGACCCTGTGACCCAGTAAAGCTGTAACCTCGCAAAATTCACAATTGAACGGACAACCGCGGGAATACTGGATACTGAGCTGTGCATATTCGGATGCTTTGATCAGGGAATAGTCCGGGACAGGGGAATGTTGCATACTTGCATATTCCCGGGTAGTGTAAATCTGTTTGGGTTTGTTCTTTACGAGATCCGAGAGGAACATGGGCAGGGTGATCTCAGCTTCATTGAGTACCAGGTGATCAACATGCGGGTAGGACTCCGGATTTCCTGTAAAATGAGGGCCACCGGCCACTACCCTTGTTTGTAACTCCTGGCATCTCCTGATGATGCCATCAGCTGATGCTGCCTGAACCGACATGGCGCTGATAAAAACATAATCGGCCCACCTGATATCTGAGTCCCTGAGAGAACCGGTATTCAGATCAACCAGTTTCTTCGCCCAGTGGTCAGGAAGCATGGCCGCCACTGTGATCAAACCCAACGGTGGGTTGGAGGCTTTCTTTGCAATGAATTTCAGGGCATGATGAAAACTCCAGAATGTGTCCGGATAACGCGGATTGACCAATAATATATTCATCTTAAATGATTTATTTTCGGATAAAGATATACCCGATACTCTCCGGGATGAAAAAATGGGGATGGCTGAAAATGAATCGGGCTATTCTGTCAGATATGGTGATAAAAAGGACTATTTAGGGATAAAGGAGAAACTGGTCCTATCTAAGCAACAGAAATCGCTTTGATGCGATTCGGGTTCCCATGGTAAATGAAAGTCCATAAAATCCATTTGTCATGGTGTCCGGGAGTTCGATTTCCCGGACCATCAGCTGGGAACTCCCTGAAATTTCCAGTACAGTCCGGAACTGAACTCTCCCATTCAGATCTGTAAGTGTTATAACAGCAGTTTCTGCATGTACAGTCCCGCTGTTGATGATTATCAGAAAGCGTCCGCTACTGGGATTGGGATAGAATGTAAACAGATTCTCCGACAAGACAGCGTTCAGGAGTGGTTGGGCCTCATTACTGTATTTGGAATACAACAGATTGTTGGCGGACCGGACCCTGTAAAACAAATGTTTCATATCCTCAAAACCATCGTCTGTATACGTGGTTTCATTGGCCGGAGTGGCAAAGATTTCTGAGAACCCCATTCCGGGGCTATTCGATCGTTCAATAATGAAACCGGTTTCACTGGCTGAATGATCCAACCACACAAGATTGATTGCACCGTTCACAGCCACGATGGCATATAAACAGGACGGTGCAGCCAGATCAGTAATGGCACTTGTCGGATAACTGGGGGCGGATTTTGCCATACCTTTGACAGTCTTTACACGGTAGAAGTAGGCCACTCCGTCTGTAAGTCCCTTATCTGTGTAAACTGTCGTATTTTCTGAGGTGATATGGATATTTTCAAACGCTGCAGCTGAATGTTTCGACCGTTCTATCAGGAAACCGGTTTCTGATTCCGAATCATCTGACCATTCCAGCCGGATGGAATTTTCATTGATCGCTATGGCTGACAGCTCAGTCGGAGCGTTCAGATTTGTTGTTGCCATGGCTTCATTACTATATGGAGACATGATGACTTGATTGGTGGCACGAATACGGTAGTAGTAAGTTGTACCATCTCTGAGTCCGGTATCTGTAAAAGTTGTTGTGTTTTCTGATGTAGAATGGATCTGTTTAAAAGCTATTCGTGACTGTTCCGATCGTTCAATAATATAACCGGTTTCATGTGTAGAATTGTCGGACCACATCAGGTCGATCGTTTCTTTATCAGCACTACCGGCCTGCAGGTCTGTCGGTGTGCCCAGTAAAGTTGTCGCCTGCTCTATCGAAGTATACAACGAAGGCCCCGTTTCATTTACCGCACGAATACGATAAAAATACCGGCTGCTCTCATTTACACTATTATCCGTATAAAAGGTGGTTCCTGCAGCCGTAGTGTGGATAAGCTCGAAGCTGCCTGCTCCGGATGTGTCGGAGCGTTCAATCTCAAACCCGGTTTCATTACTGGCGTTATCACGCCATGACAACGTGATGGAACTGTCTGATTCACTTTGAACCGTCAAGTCAGCCGGTGGATCCGGAATTGCCCTAAGATACGCATCCAGACTTGCAAACCATACCTGTCCCATTTTATCATAAGCAGACTGCAGCGGATGTATTCCGTCAGCATTCATTTCAGTTGCGTAATCAATACCTGCACCATTCTCCATATCTACCATCATAATACTGGGATCTCCCCTTCCTG
>JANTFK010000322.1 GCA_024763595.1 Bacteroidales bacterium
CCTTCGGAGCGATGCGGCAGCTGTTTTATCGCCATTTATGGCAATTTCTTTGGCTGAGATGGCGTTCACGCTGGTAGCGGATCTCATCTGCATGCTCACAACTGCATTTTCGGTGTTAGTAATAGCACGGCCTTTTACAACAACTTCGTCTAATTCTTTGCCAGATGGACTTAATTCAAAATTATATTCCAGGACTTCATTGCCTGCTACGGTGATAGAACCTGAAACAGAAGTATATGAAATATAGGAGCAAACAAGTTCTACTTCTCCCTGTTTAACTCCATGTATCACAAAGTTGCCATCCAGGTCTGATATTGTACCTGTGGTTGTACCATGAAATATTACATTGGCTCCAATCAGGGGTTCCCCCGTTTCTTTATCAATAATTTTTCCTTTTATGGTAGCCTGAGCAAAAGTTAAATTACTGATAACTATGATCAATATTGAAAATAAACAATTTTTCATCATCATTTTTCATCAACATTAGTTTTCAAAGAGCAAAGTCCAGCCATCAGCCCAGTTATTGCCTGCCGGGTCAAATGCACCTTTGTAATTAACGCTTTCAAAATCTGAAGTATAACTTGCCATGTTCTCTGTAACATTTCCTGTAGGGATGGGGTCAAAAGTTGGATCGGCAGCAGTCGGATAGGTGATGCCCGGATCTTGATCAACCGAGTTATTAGCGCTGGCAATATATGTATCCAAAGCTGACTGGGCAGTAGCCTCATCCTCAGCAGAAATACCATCTTTAGCATGGATCATAAAGATTCCGGCATTGGTGTTATCCGCTACATTGAAGAAAACATTGTTTTCAATTTTTAACTCACCATCGGTAAATCGTTTGTAGCTGCAGGAAGCGGTTAATCCGTCTTTCAGTTCAATGTCAACTCCTTTTGTCTGGTTTACGAATATTGAGTTATAATAGTAGCCACCCCCGTTGGCACGGAAAGTCATCACTTTTGAGCCGGCATCATTACCACGGCCAATCCAGGTTGCGTTGTACACAGTACCACCGCCAAGGGGTGTTCCGTCTTCAGGGTCGTCTGCACCATCAAGCTCCCCCATACGGTCGCCTGCATCAGGATCCTGAACTACCAGCCAGAACTGGCCTTTTCCGCGGTATCCCTGGTCCCAGTCGAAACCATCGTCTTTGCAATAAGCGGAAATCATATATTTGGTATGAACGGTTCCGCCAAACCATTCAAAACCATCATCATTGTTGGCATAAACCTCAATATGCTCGACCGTTGTACCGTCTCCGATAGCACCGAAAGTCAGACCATTTATTTCATTGTCTGCTCCGATGTTTGTGCCACCATGCCGAATCGAAACATATTTCATGATGCCTGAATTGTCATGGTCATCATCACCGCCGTATTCGCCTCTGGGTTCGGTTGTGGGAATACCTTCAATGTTCTTAATATTGGGCACAGTATTGATTTTAGCTTGACCTAAAAGAATAACTCCTCCCCACAAGCCTCTGTCGTTCTTGGCAACAGAACCATTCAGGTCATCGGCCTCAGCGGTGAAGATGATGGGATTCTGAGCGGTACCTTCAGCCATGATTTTAGCACCGCGGGCAACAATCAATGCGCTGGCATCTTCACCTTGTCCGGGTTTGCCTTTGATTACGGTACCGGCCTCAATGGTAAGTGTTTGACCTTCGTTAACGAACACCATATTGCTAAGCACCCATACTTTGTCTTTTGTCCATGTCATTGTTCCTGTTCCTTCTCCATGATCGGTAACCGTCACATCATTTCCATCGGTTACATACTCGGTAGCGTTTGGATCCGGAGGAGTGGGGTTATTCTCTTCACAAGAACTCATAACCATTGCCATTACGATTGAAAACGCAATCGATAAAAATTTTACTTTCTTCATTTCTTTAAGTTTTTGTTTGGTCTTTAAGATTCAGTTATTAAAATTCAATTACATGAGTAAAAGTAAATTATGATACCTGACCTGAGGTTAATTAATGGTTAAGAATACTATAAATAATACTGAATAAGACGGGGATATAATAACGGATAGAAGGTGGACTTTACAACGAAAAATTGTACTTTTATGATGCAAGTTAAGCTGGGAAGGGCACTACCTTTGGGATTTTCAGTGATATCGAACGCTCGTTAACGTTAACTTTACATACCTCTATGAATTGGAGCGACTATGCTATTTTGCTGGTGGATGATGAAAAGGATATCCTGGAATTTCTGGGGTATAACCTTCGTAATGCGGGGTTCAGGATTTATACCGCATCCAACGGTCTCGATGCGGTTCGTATTGCAGGTGAGGTTCAGCCACACCTGGTTTTGCTGGATGTGATGATGCCAGGTATGGATGGCATTACAGCCTGTGAGGAGATCAGGGCCAATCCTGCGCTCGACCAGACCCTTGTGGCATTTCTTACTGCCAGGGGGGAGGATTATTCCCAGATTGCCGGTTTTGAGGCAGGCGGTGATGATTACATCACAAAGCCCATTAAGCCAAAGGTGCTGGTAAGTCGCATCAAGGCGTTGCTCAAGCGAAAGACGGTTCTGTATGATAACGGGTATGACGATATACCCCGTCAGCCGGTATCTGTAGATTTGGTCATTGACAGGGAGCGCTATGTGGTCACCTTGAAAGGGAAGGATCTTTCGATGCCCAGAAAGGAGTTCGAACTGTTGTCGCTGTTAATTTCCAGGCCGGAAAAGGTTTTTACACGGGAGGAGATCTTTGACCGGGTATGGGGTGAAAACATTGTTGTGGGCGATCGCACCATCGATGTGCACATCCGGAAGCTTCGTAAAAAGCTCGGGGAAAAGCGTATCAAAACAGTGAAAGGGGTCGGTTATAAGTATGTAATTTCCTGATACTTATATATCAATTCAGTATCTCCTCTTCAATATCCACCATGTTCCTGGTAAATGTGTCCTGGAGGAGCGCTTCGGCTTTAACCAGCTGGACCACATTCAAAAAGAGGTTTTTGGTTTCCGAGAGCATTTCCAGGTAAGTGAGGCTCAGCTTGACTCCCTTACCGGACTTCTTCAGGATCTTAATTCTGTTCCGTATGATATCATTGGCCATATTGATCATTTCATCGCGGCGCTGAACCAGTTCGTCTATGTTGTCAAAATTCCTGTTCTGCAATATGTTGATGATGAAATTAAAGAATTCACTTGCTTTATCATTGAAAGCCCTGAAAACGTCCAGCTGTTCTTTATCCAGCGGGTGATTGTTATCCAGGTGAATGAATGCCGGCTGTACAATATGCAACAGTGAATTACTCATCTCCTTTAAATAGGCAACCACCTGCACATAATGGTGTCCGCTTTCCAGCTCCGATTCCTGGAATTTTTTCAGGGTATCCGGAATATTCTCCCGGATCTCCTTGATATCTTTACCCAGCTGTTTCGCCTCCTTTTTCAGCTTCTTCAGCTCTTTATGCTTCTCTTTGAGCAGATTGTTATAAGTGAGATAGAGTATTTTGGAAACTTTGATAATGGATCGCTTCACTTCTGCGTCGCATGAATCCAGGACCACATAAGAGGCCGTGATGATCCTGCTGTCAAGCAGCTCCTGTTTCTCAGCCTTTTTTCTGTGAAATGCATGGGTCCTTAACAGGATGTAGATGGAGAGCCCAATGAGGATCAGGATTACCGGCATTTTTCCAAAGAATATAAGTGAGGCGATCACGAACGATGCCAGGAAAGCACTGAATGCTGTAAAGAACCAGCCGCCAATCACTGTCAATACTCCGGTGATCCGGTAAACTGCGCTTTCCCTGCCCCAGGCCCCGTCTGCCAGCGAGGTTCCCATGGCCACCATAAATGTAACATAGGTGGTGGAGAGCGGGAGTCTGAGTGATGTGCCAAAGGCTATCAGAATACTGGCCACCACCAGGTTAACAGAAGCACGAACCAGGTCAAAGGCCATTTTTTGTTGTTTGGAACCCTGGCTCTTTTCGGCATCGAACCGGGTTTGCACAAACCGGGTGACAGCTTTAGGGCTGATACTGGCAACCCCGTTGCTGATCTCAACCGACCTTCTGACAATAAACCTTGCCAGGGAAGAGGAGGCAAACCGCTCTGTTCCCTCACCCTGCCTGCTGAGGTCAATGGTAGTGGCCGTCACCGATCTTGCCTTTTTTGAAAAACGCAGTGTAAGTACCATGATCACTCCTGCCGCAATGAGAAAATAGATGGGTGTATTGACCGGTTCACGCAGTGCGGTCATCAAAAACCCACCTGGGTCGCCGGATCCGGAGGCCATAAATGCCTTGAAAGATTCAAATCCCGCCAGCGGAACTCCGATAAAGTTCACCAGGTCGTTGCCAGCAAATGCCATGGCAAGTGCAAAGGTCCCAACCAGCACTGTAATTTTCAGAATGTTGATACGGGTAAAGAGGGCAAGTAGCTGAAACAGGGCGGTCCAGCACAGCAAACTGATCAGTAATATTCTTGTGGTATTGTCGTGGATATAGACCAGCATCTCCTTTGATACCAGGGTGGAACCTTTGGCACCCTTGATCAGCAGAAAATAGAGAATGGCGGTAATGGCAAAACCACCCCAGAGGCCGGTCCAGTACCTGTATGTTTTCTTGAGGTTGAAAGAGAATGCCAGCCGGAC
>JANTFK010000323.1 GCA_024763595.1 Bacteroidales bacterium
ATTAACCTGAATCTGCCTGTGAGAAAACCACCGGTGGAGATCCCGGTTATTGAGCTGATCCTGGAAGAGTGATCCGGGGATCCACACTCACCGGTGTTCCGTCCAGGGGTGGATCCACAAGTGGCCCGACACTGAATTTTTTACGTTGCCGGCCAAGCAGGTCCTGTGTCAGCAGTAGATTGAGCGGTGCAAACCCGGGTATAGTCCTGCGATTTGGTCCGGGATGCTCAAGGGTTGTTCCCGGAGGAAGGTTTTCCGGGTAGTTGCTCCATGCAGGTAACTTTTCCGTTTCTTCCATACGGATGCTCAGGGTAAGCATTTCTTCATTAAATGTCACCTCAATTGCGGTTTCGTGGCTGTGTGCCCCCTGGCCCAGCTGGCGCCACATCTCCAGGTCAACCTCCCTGCTTTTATACTGGGAACGTTCCCCGTAAGCCAGTGGCTTTTTGACGGTATCGGCTGCCCAGGCTTTGAACTGTGGATCGTTTTCCACGGCCTTTCTGCAGTGCCCGGATTATTGTCGGATGCATCCGGATGATGTTGTGCCACATGATATGCGGCTGAAAACGTATGCTCTGCCGGTTCCCAGGTGTTGAACAGGGTGCCGTCGGGCAACCTGACGGGCTGAAAATCACCAGCTCTGACTGTCGAAGAGCATGACAGCACAACACATAATGAAAGATACGACAGGAAGGAATGGTGAGGCTTCATGATAAAGTTTATTTGCGGACTTTACGAACCGTATAAAATGTATAAAAATGGTCATTGTAAAATACCAAAAAATAGTTGTACTTTCGAAAATTTGATTATTTGATGTTTATCTCAATATCTGTATCATATCAGATAGCCAATAAAAACAGTACATAAGCCGGACGATTCAATGGCTTCTATATTTGTTGCCTTCGGGTGGCCGGGAAGGTATACCTGGTTTGAAAGCAGAATATTTAATAATATGATAACGATGAGAAAAAATAACAGAGCTATTGCAGCGTTCATTACATTTTTACTGGTACTTCCTGTAACAGGTGGCCTGGCACAGAAACCATGGGCAAAGGTGTATGAGGTTGAAGAGGAGATACTGGAACATAACCAGTTGCCACTGGATCCCTACCCTCCCTTTGGACTCCTGACCGGCTATATTGCATATCCGTTCCAGTTTTACGGAAGCAAAAATTTCCAGATCGATAAAAAGAAGATTAAGATCCTGGTGGCGGAAAATGAATTTCTGAAAGTTGGCATGGCACCGGATTATGGCGGGAGGTTGTGGTTTATTTATGATAAAGTGAGGCAAAAGGAGGTGATCCACCGAAACTATAAAGAGGCCAAGTTCTACAATGCCGGGATGGGTTACCAGTACCTGGGGGGAGGTATGGAGCTGAATATTCCCAACGCACATTCCCATACCAATGCCCGGAAAAGAGCGTGTATCATGAGGGAAAATGAGGATGGTTCCGTATCGTTGGTAATGAGCAATACGGAAAAGATCGGCAGGTTGCACTGGAGTGTCACATTTACCCTCTACCCCGGGGAGGCCAGAATCAGGCAGGATACCCGGGTAGCCAATGAAACCCTGCTGGAGGAACGATACCTTTACTGGACAAACTGTGGTATTCCGGTAAACGGGAACACAGAATTCATCTACCCCGAAAACAGCGGGGCCCTGCATGGTGAATATGAGAACGAGGTCTCGTGGCCTGTTTACGCCAATAAAAACATTTCTTTTCTCAGGAATGTAGATGAGGCAGTGGGGTTCTATATGCTGAATGCCCGGGAAGGATATATGGGTTATTATAACCACGATGAAAATTTCGGGCTGGTACATTATGCCGATGTGAACGACCTGCCGGGTAAGAAATACTGGTCCTGGGGCTGGCATATAACTGCCCTTAACACAAGGTATACCCATGCCGAAGCCGTGAATTACGGAGAGATCCAGAGCGGAAGGATCGTCATACAGGAGCAGTTTAATAAAATCGCTCCCATGACCGCTCTTGAGTTTTCACACTTCTGGTATCCCATCGGGGAGATAGGATCGTTTAACGGGGCATCGGAGAATGCAGCCATCAACTTTACCCTCGATCATCAATCATCCGGTGAAGTAGTGGCAAACATCAAACTACAGGCCAACCAGGCTTTTGAAAGTCCCAGGATCCTGTTACAACAGAACGGGGAAACCTTCAAAGAGATCAGGCTCCGGTCTCTCGCTGCCGGTTCCCCGATATCAGTTTCAGAAAAACTGAAAGACACAGGACTCAGGGACGATGACATATCGCTCCTGCTGCTGGACAAGGATGGAAAACTGCTGGCCAACGTGTTATCCCCCGGCAGGAAGCCACCCCAATATGACAGCTATTTTAATGCCCATAAAAGTTCCAAACCGGAGAGAGCCGATTTTACAGCCGAAGGATTGTTCAAAAAGGCAGAGTGGCTGCTCAATGACTGGTTTTATCATCTTCCTGAAATTAAGGAGGTCCTGGAGGAGGTGCTAACCGTGGATCCGGGCTTCTCAAAAGCACATACCGAACTGGGGATCATGGATCTCAGGGGTGGGAAACTGAAGGAAGCCCTGGAACATTTCGACAGGTCGCTGAAACGTGTCCCTGATGATGGGCGGACCCTCTATTACAAGGGCCTTACACAGATGTACCTGGGAAATAATACGGAAGCGAGCTATTTCCTCCGTCATGCGGGAAGATTCGGCTATGCCTATCCTGAAAGAATCGCTGAAGCAGAGATGGCCATCGGGCACCATGATCTGTCAGAAGCCATACATCAGCTTGATAAAGCCATTGAAAAGGATGGCACGATTCTCAAAGGGATCATTTATAAGGCACTTGTGGAACAGCGGATCGGTAACAACGCGGAAGCGGCAGTTTGCCTGAACAAGGCATCCTCCCTCGACCCGGAAAACCCGTTTGTGGCTGTTACCGGTTATATCCTGGATGGAGCAAAAAAACCGGCCGGGCAGATCATTGCCGGCCGGTATGAAGATTTTCCCGAAGAGCTTCTGGAAGTGGTTGCTACCCTTTATGGGGCAGGGTTCACCGGTGAGGCGGTCCTGACCATGAAATTGATCCGGAAAACAAATGCCATGGTTCAGTTATACGGAAGGGAACTGGAAAGGGTGACCGGCAAAAAGATCTCCCTGCCCGATGAACCTTCGGTCGCTGCAGAGTTTGCCTGGAGAATGGAGGAGTACTTTATCCTGGCACGGATCATCAGAGAGCATCCGGAACAGGCTGAAGCCTATTATCACCTGGGTAATTTCATGTATGCCCATGACTTTGAAACGGAGGGTATTTCAAACTGGGAGAAGGCACATGCGCTTGGGTACAGCGATAAGGTAATGCTTGTTTCGCTCTATCGTGCACTGAAGAAACTGAAAAGAAAAGATGAGGCGGAAGTATATCTTTCAGAAGCGTACCAGCTGGACAGAAACGACCCTTATATCTTTGAGTATGTGGTGAACGAAACAACCAGGAAAAAAGGCATTGATCAGGCGATTTCCCTGATGGAGGAACGGTATGATGAGTTTGAGCATGTTTATTCCCTGAAGGCAAAACTGATGAATACCTATTTGAATAACGGATATTATGACAAACTGGAGTCGCTGTTGCTGCGATCTGATCTGCATGATACCCATCGCCTCTCTTTCGGGGAGTTCTGGAAGAACTTAAAGATGGCACAGGGATATAACCTCCTGAAAGAGCAGAAGTACGCTGAAGCACTTGTGCTTTTTGATGAATCCATAAAAGTACCCCACAACATTGCCCAGCATTACATGGCGGGATTTGCCGACCAGGCAAGGAGATTGTTTTACATGGGGTACTGCAACGACAAACTGGGTAACCGGGAGGAGGCGGAGCAGCTATGGAAAGAAGCATTGCACCTGAAACGGAACAGCAGGTTTCAGGACAGCTACAGGTTCTATGACCTGAGAACCATCTATTACCAGGCTTTCTGCCTGAAAGGGCTGGGCAGGTTTGATGAAGCGGACAGATATATCATGTTACTGGCAGATTACGCCAAATCATCATCCCTTGAAAAGGTTCCTGATGCACAGCGGCTGCTGCTTACGCTTTCAATCAGGGGCGTAGAGGATATGGATGATTTTGCAACCTGGGATTCGGAGCTGGGATTAAGCAGGGTAAATGCAAACTTTAATGCCCCTGAGGAATAGTCACGTATATATTTATTTGGCATCGCTCCTGTATTGTTTTTGAAACTGGCCAGGCGTTCTGTTCTTGATCTTTTTAAATTGACGGTTAAAGTTAGAGATGTTTTCAAAGCCAGACTCATAAGCAATCTCAGAAATATGCATGTTTCCCTCTGTGAGCAGCTTACAGGCATATCCAATCCTGACATTCAATAAATAATCTTTAAAAGGCATCATAAAGGCTTTTTTGAAAGCAGCATAAAATGAAGCGTATGACATATGTGTGACCGATAGCAATTCCTCTATCTGGAGCTTTCTTTGAAAATTCTGTAGCAGATGGTGCATTGCCAGTTGCATGGGTTCACTCTCCTCCAGCGAATATTTGTCATAGGTACCCGGGCCTGCCAGAAAATGGTATTCAGTCATAGAGCCCATAATTTTAAAAATGTTGAA
>JANTFK010000324.1 GCA_024763595.1 Bacteroidales bacterium
ATGCTGGTAGTGGGTTATTTGCAGTTTGTACGCCCGGAGATCCACTATGCCCATTTTTCGGAATAAATCCGGAGATCGGATTTTAACTTTTTATCCCCCCCATTTTGACCCCTAATAACTAAAAAAAACCTTGCCATCTTCTGAACTACAAGGGTTTCCTCTAACTGTCTGCGGTCTGGACGGAACTGGCCGCTTCCACGTTGGATGTAATGGTATTCTTCAGCCATCAGGATCTGTCAAAAAAAGAACCTTTTACAATAGTCACGCTGGAGATGAAAGCAGAAAAAGTGATCCGTTTTACTGAATTTATCTGGGACGGCAATAAAAAATACCTGAAAGAGCTTGATCCGGGTCTTCCTTATGTGTGGTCCTCTGTAACCCTCTATTCAGAGGAGCATCGCCGTTTACGCAGGGAATGGTTTAACAATTTTCTTTCCGAACATCATGCTGAAGTATCATCTGACCAGGTATGGCGCTTTCATGCCGGCAGGCACACCAGCGACACAACAGTTAACCTGGTCATGCATCGTGAAGAAGGACTGAAAACAGTGAGTATTACCCAGGTAACTCGCCACGGTGGAAAATTTGTAATGAAGTATGCTGACCTTCTGGAAAACGCAGAACACCGGATTCAAATATGATTTCAGGCAAGAACCATACGGGATTTGTCATAGCGCTTGCATGGCCTCAAACATACTGTAAGGAGCCGGGAGCATGGTATGACCGGTTTACCCGGTGGCTGGGCATTAACAGGAACAATTACTACATGGCTGGCCATGCTGCACTGGTTTTGATTGAGGGAACGGGCGAAAAGTGTCACTATTTTGATTTTGGCAGGTATCATGCACCGTTTCAACATGGGAGGGTACGCAGCGCCGTAACGGATCACGACCTTGAACTGAAAACGCTACCACAAATTTCCCGGGATGGTAAAACCATTCAGAATTTCAGGATAATACTGGATGAACTTCAGCAGAACCCGGGTTATCATGGAGAAGGTGCACTGTATGCTTCTTATACCAACGTTGATTTTCAGAAAGCTTATGGCAGGGCACTGGAAATGCAGCAACCCGGTCCGATTCCCTATGGGCCATTTTTACGCAAAGGCAGTAACTGCTCCCGTTTTGTCAATAGTGTGAATATAGCCGGAGATCCCGGGAAATGCACAATGGTTAAGCGGGGAGGGAGCCGGCTCCTGGTTTGTGGTGGAATTTCAAAAAAGAGATTTGAAGATCACCAGATATTCTCCCCGGGGCCTGATTGAATGCAGTGGCCTGTACAGATTACCCAAAGGACAAGAAATTGATCCGGGCGATCTTTTCAGGGTGGACTACCCAAGCAATTGTCATGCAGTGCATCTGAAAATTTCTGATCAGGTTTCTCCTATTTCACTACAATTAATTTCCGCGATTGAAGAACCCTTTTCTCCGTCTCCAACCTACAAACATAGAGGCCCCCTGAAAACCGGCCCGCATTCCATTCCACCGCATAGATACCGGCAGGCTGGTCTGCAGAAATCAGTGTTTCCAATGCTTACCCGGAAAGACAAAAACCTTTTGGATTAATCGCCAAAAAATATCAACTTCACGCATTATCTTTTACCTGAGTCTGATCAGGATATGCAGCAACAGCTTTTACCCATATTACTTTCCCTAGCTATTGGATGTTTGCATGCTGCCCCCGCATGGTCAGAAGGGAAGGCAGGTAAACAGGCAGTGAGGGTCGGCGATTATTCAGCCGGCCTTAAGTTTGATGGGAAGTTGGATGAACCTTTCTGGGAACATGTGGATTCCATTGCAAACCTGACCATGGTAGAGCCTGTTCAGGGAGCGAAACCTACCTTTCCCACAGTGGTAAAAATATTGACAAGTGAACAGGAAATCGTTCTGGGCATTGTTTGTTATGATGAAAATCCGGAAAAGAGCGTCTCTTTTTCCAAAGCAAAGGATTCTCATTTGAGGGGTGAAGATTATATTAAATTCGTATTTGACACCTACCGCGATGAACGAACCGGTTACATTTTTGCCATAAACCCCAATGGTGCACGTTATGACGCATTGTCGGAACGTCATGGTGAAGATGAGGATACCAACTGGGATGGTATTTGGGATGCCAAAACCTTCATGGGAAAGAACTTCTGGTCGGCCGAGATCAGGATTTCTATTTATTCACTAACTTTTCGCAAGGGATTAACCCAATGGGGATTTAATGTGGAAAGACGGATTCAGCGGTTACAGGAGACAGACCGCTGGAAGGGTGCACAGATGGATTACAGGCTGGCCCAGGTAAGTGTGGCCGGTATACTGGATGGATTGCCACAGTTTAACCTGGGGCTGGGCCTGAGCATCAAACCTTCACTGGTGGCAGACATGTCCAGAGAGGTGAACCAGCAAACAGCATACGATTGGAAACCAAGCCTGGATATCATTCAGCATATTACCCCGGAGATTACAGGACAGTTGACGGCTAACACCGATTTTGCTGAAACAGAAGTGGATGTACGCCGTACCAACCTGACCCGTTTTTCCCTGTTCTTCCCGGAAAAACGCCAGTTCTTTCTGGAAGGGTCCGATATCTACAGTTTTGGATTGGGAAATTCCCGCTATTTCTTGCCCTTTCACAGTCGCAGGATCGGATTATACCAGGGTGAGGAAGTGCCCCTGTTACTGGGTGGAAAAATCAATGGAAAGGTCAAGAATACCAATTTCGGGGCATTGATGACCCATATGGGGAAGCTGGACACCACCCTGGCTCCGACCAACCTTGGTGTTGTCAGGGTGAAACAAAATATACTGAAGGAGTCAACCATAGGTTTTATCTCAACGTTTGGAGATCCGCAGGGCCGCGATGGAAGTGCCATGGCCGGAATGGATTTTACTTACCGGACCAGCCACTTTTATGATGATAAAAACCTGAAAGCCGGTATCTGGGGACTGTACAACTGGCGCGAAGATCTGACAGGGGACCGTTCGGCATATGGTGCAACATTCGATTTCCCCAATGACAGATGGGATATTTATGCATCCTACAGGAAGATTGGTCA
This sequence comes from Bacteroidales bacterium, assembly GCA_024763595.1. Taxonomy (GTDB): domain Bacteria; phylum Bacteroidota; class Bacteroidia; order Bacteroidales. The sequence goes on from JANTFK010000324.1 coordinate 3,044, forward strand.
GGAGTTTCAACCTTCACTCGGGTTTGTCCCCCGCCGCGGCGTTAAAATGTATGCCCTTTCTGTTGATTATATGCCCAGGCCTGAAAAGATCAAATTAATACGTCAGTTTTTCTTTGAATCCTATTATTCATTAATAACAGATACAGATAATCATTGGGAGAGCTACACGGTTTTTACCGCACCCGTACATTTCAGGATCGAAAGCGGGGACCGTTTTGAGTTCAATATTAAACCGGCCGGGGAGTTTCTGAAGGAGCCTTTTGAGATTGCACCGGGTGTACTCATCCCTGAAGGTGGCTATCACTGGATTCGTTCAAGACTGGAACTGGAGTCCGCAAGCAAGCGGCCACTTAACGGGCAGGCTACCTGGTGGTTTGGCGGGTTCTACGGGGGTTGGCTCGATCAGATAGAGATGCAGCTTTTTCTTCGCCCTTTCGGATGGATGATCTTTGAGTTAAATTATGAAAGGAACATTGCCCAATTGCCTTACGGAAATTTTGACCAGGACCTGTTTGGCGGTAAACTGCAACTCAATTTCAGCCCTGATATTCAATTCAGTTCATTTGTACAATATGACAATATGAGTGGCTCACTGGGTGCCAACACCCGCCTGCGATGGACTTTTGCACCCAGGGGGGATCTGTTTGTGGTATATAATCACAATATGGCCAGCAACATTGAAGATCGTTTTTCCTACCAGTCAAATCAGTTCATTACCAAACTGACTTACAGCTTCGGTTTGTGATCCCGGAGAGAAAGTTTTTCTGCTGGTCATAACAGCATGATTGTAGTTGTGCATTATATTTGCCTGTAGAAAGTGAATGCATTAAACTAAACTTTAAGTACGCTTTCTTATGAATCGAGCTTAATCATTGAAAGCAGAAGTGCATTTTATATATTTCTACTCATGCATAAGAAAAGTCTGGGTGTTCTTTCATCCACTGCAATTTGTGGGAACGATATCAGTTCCTCGGTTCTTTATGTCTCTGCACTTGCTATCGGATTTGCGGGACAGTATGCCTGGATCACGCTGCTTATCGTAGCAGTAGTCCTGTATCTCTTCAGAAAAATTTATGGTGAAGTGGTTGGCGCCATTCCTCTCAACGGCGGAGCATACAATGCACTGTTGAATACGACCAGTAAATCAACAGCCTCTATGGCAGCTACTTTGACCATATTGTCTTACATGGCCACCTCCGTCATTTCTGCCAATGAAGCCATGCGCTATTTTCATGACATTATTAATGAGGCTCCGGTCATTATATCCACCGTTATTGTATTACTCCTGTTTGCGATACTCACCATTATGGGTATTAAGGAATCAGCACGGGTCGCAACGGGCATTTTTATTTTTCACCTGTTTTCCTTATCACTGCTTTCACTTTTTATTGGAGGTTATTTAATAAAAAACGGATTCAGCCAATTTATCGCTAACTGGTATTATCCCGTTAAAGGAAGCATTATGGTTGCTATTTTTTTTGGGTTTTCGGCGTCAATGCTCGGGATTTCGGGATTTGAAAGTTCTGCTAATTTCGTTGAAGAACA
>JANTFK010000325.1 GCA_024763595.1 Bacteroidales bacterium
TTATTAATGGTTCAATTTGAGGAGACAAATATAAAAAAAACAATTATGCCAGGCGGAATTCGAATTGGGGATTGTTTTGCAAATAGTTTACAAATTCATCTGTCAGTTCAACATGTTTCATTCGTGAGAACAAGTTTAAACTCATATTGTTTTTCGGGTCATGAATATTAAATTTCAGGGTTTTACCGTTTCCACTGGTATAACGCTCAAGTTCATTAATAAGTTCACCAGTCAGATGGTTAATATCCAGTGAAATGTTCACCGACCTGACAAGTTTTTCACGAACATCAGCCAGCATATGGACCATTTTTAGTTTCAGGGAGTAAATCTTTTTATTGGGTTCTTCCCTGGGACTCCATGCATTAACCGAAGCCCTGATCAGCAGTGCCACATCTGCATGGAAATATTGTTTGAAATTAACATAGTCATCATTTTTCAGCCTCAGTGTGTATTGCCCCGTTTTATCCTCCAGCTGGGCCAGCAGATAGGGTTTGTTTCTCCATTGGTCCACCCCGTCTCTCACGGATTTCACCATGCCGCAAAAGACCATGTCCCGTCCGCTGTATTTTTCCAGATCAGTCAGGTCATTCAGGTTATTGACACAGAATGAATCGATTTCCAGGTCGAACCTGTCAAGCGGATGTGATGTTAGGTAAAAACCCAGTAATTCCTTTTCCTGTCTGCACTTGGCAATATCGTCCCAGGCATTCACATCAGGTGGGGTGGGCTTTAAGATGGTAGTTGCACTGATCTCTCCAAACAGATTTTGCTGGGGAGTATTCTTTTCAAACTGGATTTTATTACCATATTTGATCAGTTGTTCAATAAAGGTGGCATCTGACTCCTCCAGTGTGTCAATGAACTGGCTTCTCGCTATCGATTGGAAACAGTCCAGTGCACCGGCAATGGCCAGACCTTCAAAATTTCTGCGGTTCAACTGGCGCAGATCGTTCCTTTCCACAAAATCGTAGATATCTTTAAAAGGTCCCCTGGCCTCTCGTTCATCAATGATACTCCTGACTGCGTTTTCGCCTACTCCTTTGATGGCTCCCAGGCCGAAACGAATATTTCCGTCAGCATTGACCGTAAACCTTACATTGCTCTCATTTATATCGGGCCCCAGTACGGAGATTGACATGCGGTGGCATTCATCCATGAACTGCCCTATTTTTTTGATGTCAGTGATGTTCCGGCTCAGCACTGCTGCCATGAATTCGGCCGGGTAATTGGCCTTCAGGTAGGCTGTCTGATAGGAGACGTATGCATAACAGGTAGAATGAGATTTATTGAAAGCATATTGTGCAAAAGCTTCCCAGTCGGACCAGATTTTTTCGATCTTTTTACGGGAGATTCCGTTTTTGGTGCAGCCCTCTTCAAATTTCATCTTCAGCTCATCCATCATCTTTTTGATCTTCTTCCCCATGGCTTTACGTAGCGAGTCGGCTTCACCCCTGGTAAAACCGGCCAGTTTCCTGGAGAGTAGCATCACCTGCTCCTGGTATACGGTGATGCCATAGGTGTCTTTCAGATATTCCTCCATTTCAGGAAGGTCATATGTGATCTGCTCCTCTCCATGCTTTCGTTTAATAAACTTGGGAATATACTCCATGGGGCCCGGCCTGTACAGGGCATTCATGGCGATCAGATCTTCAAACCTGTTGGGCTTTAGATCTTTTAAATATTTTTTCATTCCGGGCGACTCAAATTGGAAGAGGCCGGTTGTTTCACCCCTGGAATAGAGATTAAAAGTGGCCTGATCATCCATTGGGATTTGATTGATATCAATTTCTATCCCCCTGGATTCCCGGATATTGTCAAGAGCATCTTTTATGATGGAGAGGGTCTTCAGGCCGAGGAAATCCATTTTAAGCATACCCACATCTTCCACATAATGCCCGTCGAACTGGGTAACAAGCAGGTCGGAATCCTTTGATCTGCAAACGGGAAGATGTTCCGTAAGACTGTTTCTGCCAATAATCACACCACAGGCATGAAGTCCGGTTTGCCGTACCGAACCTTCCAGTCGTTGAGCGATGCGAAGTGTATTGGCTACCAGTGGGTTGGAAGAATTTCTTTCTTTATTTAATTCCGGAACCTCCTTAAAAGCCTGAGCAAAGGTCGTGCCGGGTCGATCGGGTACCAGTTTTGCAAGCCGGTCGGCTTCGGGAAGGGGAAGTTTCTGAATGCGGGCAACATCCCTGATGGCCATTTTTGCAGCCATGGACCCGAAAGTAATAATATGCGCCACACGGTCGTGACCGTACTTCTTTACCACCCATTTGAGTACTTCATCCCTGCCATCTTCATCGAAATCAATATCTATATCGGGCATGGAAATCCGGTCTGGATTCAGAAAACGTTCAAACAGAAGGTCATATTTTACAGGATCGATATCTGTTATACCAAGGCAGTAAGCAACGGCTGAACCGGCTGCTGAGCCGCGTCCGGGCCCCACAGATACTCCCATCTGACGGGCTGCAGCAATAAAATCCTGTACGATAAGAAAATAGCCCGGAAATCCCATTCGCTTAATGGTATTCAACTCGAAATCAATACGTTCCCTGATATCATCACTCATTTTTCCATAACGCTTACCAGCTCCCTCATAGGTGATGTGCCTCAGGTAATCATCCTCATTTTCAAATCCTTCCGGTAATGGGAAGTAAGGCATTACAGGGTTGGTGTTCAGCTCGAAAAGCTCCACCTTATCAGCCACCTGAATGGTATTCTGCAAAACCTCGGGGTGATCCGAAAATACATCAAACATCTCCTCCTGGGTCTTGAACCATTCCTGGCGGGTATAACGCATTCTGGTTGGATCATCAAGGTCCTTGCCCGTATTCAGGCAGATCAGGTGGTCATGTGCTTCAGCATCGTCACTGTTTACAAAATGTACATCATTGGTTGCCACACATGGAATATTGTGCTTCCTGCCCAGTTCCAGCAAGGTCCGGTTCACAAATACCTGATCGTCAAATACCAGCTTATTCATGCCCGGATCATTTGTGCGGTGCCGCATCAGTTCCAGGTAAAAATCGTCACCAAACATGCGTTTGTATTCCAGAACGATTTTCTCGGCTTCATCAACAGACCGGTGCATGATGGCCTGGGGAATCTCGCCGCCAAGACAGGCTGAGAGGCAAATAATGCCTTCATGATACCTTTCCAGTAGCTCCCTGTCAATCCTGGGTTTATAATAAAATCCTTCTGTCCATCCCAGCGAGATAATGGTTGTGAGGTTATGGTATCCTTTTAAATTCTTGGCTAACAATATTATATGGTCAAAAGAATCGAGGTTTTTATCTTTCTTTGAGTGGCGTTCCCTCCGGGCAATGTAGGCTTCACAACCCAGAATGGGTTTGATCCCTCTTTTGGTTGCTTCACTATGAAACGCTTTCACCCCGAACATATTTCCATGGTCAGTGATGGCCACTGCACGCATTTCGTCTTCGATGGCTTTCTTCAGAATTTCGGGAATACTGGCAGCCCCGTCAAGAATAGAGTACTGGGTATGGACATGCAGATGACAGAACTCAACATCCTGACTGCTTTTTTCTGCCTGAAAAGGAGTTTCCGCCTGCCGGGATAAGTCAGCAGGGTCCGGCGCTGTTGTTGCTCCTTGTTGCTGTTCACGGTTGGACTGGTAATCGATTCCGTAGGGCCCTATGCTGGTCTGGTTTTTCGCAATGAACCGGCTGTATTGTTCCGGGGTAAGGTCGATCGATCCGTAAGATATGATCTTTCTTCGTAACAGTTCAAAGAAGCATCTTGCAGTCGCTTCCACATCGGCTGCTGCATTATGAGCTTCAATAAACTGCTCTTCAAAAAGGTACTCATACAGCTCCATCAGTTTGGGGGGCTTAAATCTGCCTCCCCTACCTCCCGGGATCTTCAGGTGATTGGTACTGGACCTCATGGTACATACCTGCTTTTTATCCAGAAAGGTAGTCTGGACATGGCTTCTGAGGAACTCGGCCCCCAGGGCATTAATATCGAAACGGATGTTATGTCCCACCAGGATATGTGTCTTTTCCAGGCATCTGTTAAGCTGGTCGAGTCCATCCCGCAGGGGGACGCCCAGAGCGGTTGCTTTTTCTGTGGAGATACCGTGTATCTTTTCGGCCGAATAGGGGATTTCAAAGCCTTCGGGGCGGATTAGCAGGTTATGATGTTCTTTCAGGTCTCCCGATTCATCATGTAACTGCCAGGCGATCTGAACCACCCTTGGCCAGTTATCTAACTCAGTAATAGGTGCCTGATCCCTTTTGGGTAATCCTGTGGTTTCAGTATCAAAAATTAAAAACATGGTAGATAAAGTTAGGGGAAATTGTGCCGCGAAACACCCATGTTAATAATTTTATGGCAGGATTTTTGAAGACATCTTAATCATGAAAAAAATCTTAATTATTCTGGCGGGTATATGGGTAGGATTGTATCTTCATTCACCTGCTGTTTTTGGTAATACAGTTCAGGAGCAACATACCAGGTCGCTTACAGTTTATCCCAATCCCACCCATGGCAAGTTCCGGTTAAAGTTGGAATATTCGGGAGCTGATAAAGTAATTGTAAAGCTTTATGATATTACCGG
>JANTFK010000326.1 GCA_024763595.1 Bacteroidales bacterium
TCGGTTTCAAAGAAAACATTGTGCAGGACTACAGCACTACCCGCTGCCACCCTGTCAAGGGGTATGTCGCGCCGCAAAGGGGCCGTCAGATCATGGATCCCGGAGAAAGTGAAATGATCCGAATGGAAAAGGTAACCACCGGCTGTTACATTGAAGGCATAATCCCTGCCCGTTGGCAGCGTGACCAGGTAATCCCCTTTCTTTTCAGAAGTCTCAAGCTCCGTAACGGTCTCCCCGCTTCCCAGGTCAATGAGCTGAACCACCGCCCCCACTCCTTTCATCGTGCGGGAATCATATACCCGTCCAGTCATATAGGAAACAGGCATGGGCCTCACCTCCCCCGGCATCTCAAATGAAAAGAGATCGGTGTCTCTCCCCCCGCCACGGTCAGATGCAAAATAGGCCGTGTTACCCCTGGCATTCAATGTCAGCCCGATCTCATCATGAAAAGTGTTGATCGGGTATCCCAGGTTTTTAGCTTTTCCCCACGATTGCCGGCTATTGATACGCGAGATGAAAAGGTCGCTCCGTCCCATCCCGGGCCATCCCGTGGAGGAGAAATAGAGTGTCTGCTGATCGAAATGAATGAAAGGGGATTGTTCCGTACCGGAAGTATTAACCGAATCTCCCAGGTTCTCGGGTTTACCCCACCCGTCTCCCGATCTTACAGACATCCAGATATCATAGGAACCCTTCCCCCCCGGTCTGTCGGAGCTGAAATAGAGCCTGCGTCCATCGGCGGAAACAGCAGGGTGTTTCTCACTGTAGATGGTATTAACCGGGGCACCCAGGTTCACGGGTTTGCTCCATCTTCCCTGCTCCCTTGTGGAAACGTAGATATCGCACCTCCCCTGTCCGTCCCGGCGGTTACATGCAGTAAAATAGAGGGTCCTGCCATCGGCTGTCATGGTATGGGCCCCTTCATTATCAGGTGTGTTCAGCGGATAGCCTGCACTCCTGCGCATGGTCCAGTGACTCCCCGACCGGGTGGAATAGTAGAAATCTTCCTGCATCCCGGAAGGGTGAGGAGCGGCCTGTGAATCGACGGGCACCAGTACCGTGAACATGAGCAGCCGGTTGTCGACCGACAAGTAGGGCCAGTATTCACTGAATTCAGAATTGACACTGTCCCCGAGGTTCTCCGGCTGAAAGGGAACAGGATGTTTCAGGGCCTCCATGGCAAAAAGGCATTTCTCCTTCAGTATCAGAGCGGCATGGCGCGCACTGACCTTCCCGGGTGAAAAGGCCAGGTAGGTATTGATCAATGCAAGGGAGCGTTCGTAATCGCCCGTCTGCAGGGTCATCCCCGCCAGCAAACGGTAACCTTCGGGATTTCCTGTACTGTCGATTTCCAGTGAAGTGCTGTAGTAATCAATGGCTTCTTCAAGGCGGCCCCGGTCATACAGCAGTTGTGCCAGCAACTGGTAAGCTTCCAGGAATTCAGGATCCGCTTGAATGACTTTTTTCAGCTTTTCCTCAACACATGCATCATCCCGCTGCTGGTAACAAGCCCTTGCCTCCTCAAAGTTCTTCATGGCCTTTTTGGAAACAGTACTGTAATACTGGCCCCATACAACCGGGGAGAGGAACAGCATCCATATGATAATCCAAAGATTCTTCATACCATTGGTTTACGGGATCCGCATATATTTATGGGACTGGAGGGAAATCATCCATTGTGGATGCGCTTTGACAAAATCGATCAGCAACGGCAGCATCTCCTCCCGCCGGCTCCATTCGGGCTGCAGATAGCGTTTGCATTGCTCATTTACTTTTGCAGCATTTTCAATGGCCCACGAAAAATCTTCGGGAGATGCAATGATCACCTTGAGTTCATGGGCACGATGAAAGAACTCCTCCCGGGGCGGGGCATTCTGTTTGGGAGAGAAACAGATCCAGTCCCAGGTTCCGCTCAGGGGGTAGGCCCCGCTGGTTTCCAGGAAGGTCTCGATCCCCTGCTCCTTCAACAGGCCGGTGAGATAATCCATGGGTACCATCAGCGGTTCCCCGCCGGTCACTACAACTGCCGCCGCCGGATTTGCCAGGACATGTTCCACAATGCCGTCAGCCGGGACCAGCGGGTGAAGGGCCGGGTTCCAGGCAAACCTGGTGTCACACCAGCTGCATCCCACGTCACAACCTCCGACCCTGATAAAATAAGCTGCTTTCCCGGTATGGAAACCCTCTCCCTGAATGGTATAGAATTCCTCCACCAGGGGAATCATTTTTCCTTCCTTAAACATCGCATCAGGGAGATCCGCAGACACCGCCATTGTTATTTTGGACATAAAGGTAATGAAGTTAGCTTAACGGACAGAGGGTCCCAGCTTAAAAAGGGATTGCCTTTGCAGGCTCTTTTCCGCAGAAATATAGAGAACGCCATTCGCGTCGTAACAGATCCCCTCCACCTGCCTCCCCGCTCTCAACGGATATATCCGGGCTTTCCCCCCGCAGCGGATCACAGCCGGGTCACCGGAATAACCATAGGTAATAACAACAGGCATAAAATCCCTGTAACCCACCAGGGTAACCTCCTGCCTGGAAGGATCCAGATCGGCTCCCGTAACCAGCATACGTGTATCATACCTGTAACGGGGATCTATATTGTAATGACCGGCCTCAGCCGGAATGATATATACCGATGTGGATTCATCCACCCAGTTTTTTGTAAAGAGATAGATCGAGTCTCTGTAAACAAACAGCGCCTCGCAATCATGGGAGGAAAAGCCCTTCGGGTTGCGCTGCACCTGCTCATTGAATGTAAAACGGATGATCCCCAGGATGTCCGCCACCGGATCGCCCGACCTCAGGCTACTGACGGGAACCATATATATAAGCAAGGTGTCCCTGGTAGCAAAATTGTCACCTACATCGGCTATATAGACCAGGGAATCGTCCATGGTAATATCTTCCCAGTCGGCATTCTCCGCATTTCGGATCACTGTCTGCCCGAGAAATCCGCCACTTTCCGGATCCACACAGTAGAGTACGGGATCTCCCCCGCTGTCGTTATGGCTCCATATATGGCCATCAAGGCAGAGCAGGCCGCTGGGTTCCATCAGGCAGGTATCGAGAACCGCCTGTTTCACCAGGTTTCCGGGAACCGGTTTGGCACACTGCACCGGAGCAAAGCGATAGGTGCAGGAAGAGAAAAGCCCCGCCAGCACTATGAATACAAATAAATACCCTGGTTTCTGTCGCACATTAATGGATTTCATAGATCATACTTTTTTCCTATTTTGCCCTGATAAACAGTTACACATGCACCAGATAAGCACAGCACTCTGTTCCTACGGCATGTCAGGAAAAGTTTTTCACGGACCGCTGCTGGAGTCACATCCCGGTTTTAAAATTAAAAAGATCCTGGAAAGTAACCGAAACGAATCGGAAGGAAAACACCCTGGTGCCGTAATTGTCAGGCAATACAGGGCTATCCTGGATGACCCGTCAATAGAGCTGGTGGTGGTCAACACCCCGGATCATCTCCATGATGAGATGGCCTCCCGGGCCCTGGAAGCAGGCAAGAACGTGGTGGTTGAAAAGCCTTTTACCCTGAAGTCGGCCGATGCAGACCGGCTGATCCGGATAGCGGCTGACCGGGGTGTAATGCTTTCGGTATTTCAAAACCGCCGCTGGGACGGGGACTATCTCACTGTCAGGAAGATTATTCAGGAAGGGAAACTGGGACGGCTGGTTGCGTTTGAATCGCATTTTGACCGCTACCGTAACTACATCAAAGATTCCTGGAAGGATCAGTCCACCGGGACCGGCACCCTCTACAATCTGGGGTCTCACCTGGTGGACCAGGCCCTGCAACTATTCGGAATGCCCGTACGCCTCTTTTGTGATGTGCGGAAGTTGCGGGACGGGGCCAAAACAGATGACAGCTATGATCTGTTCCTGCACTATCCTGAATACAAATGCCTGCTCCGGAGCAGCTACCTGGTACGGGAACCGGGTCCCCGGTTCATCCTGCACGGAACAAACGGCAGCTACCGGAAATGGGGTGTGGACCCGCAGGAGGCTGCACTGCAGTCGGGCTGGGATCCCGGCTCCGGCCAACCGGATAAAGCGCCTGAACCGGAATGGGGCAGAATCAACACCGATTTTCAGGGCAAGCACCTGGAAGGAAACCATCCCGTTAAAAAAGGGAACTACCTGGCCTACTATGATAATATCCATGAAGCCATAACCCGTGGGGCTCCGTTACAGGTTACCCCCGAACAGGCCCGGGATGTGATCCTCATCATCGAAGCAGCCTACGAAAGCAACCGCCGGGGAGCGGTGATTACTTTACGATAATCCTGATAGCATTCCGGTCATAGGAGCGATCACTGCTTTATTATTATTCAATTCAGACCAGTATGATACTTTTTAGGTAGTGAACGCCTTGAATCTTGTCGCTAAATTAGCATGCATTAATTAGTTACGTGATTTTTTCTAATTTTCCCAGTTTTACCATTTTTCTGCTTTTCCCTATTCATTCATATCTCTTTAAAAATTACTCTTTTACAAATTTTCTTGTTCCTATAAGCATTCCATCTTCGTCAGTAACTCTCATGATGTACATCCCTGGTTTGTAATTA
>JANTFK010000327.1 GCA_024763595.1 Bacteroidales bacterium
TGGGATTTTGACCATCAATTGTCCGTTAACCGGTTTTTTAAATAAGGAAGAGTTGGAATTCATGTACCTGCCCGATTTTGTTCAGGAGGATTTGAAATCCGGATCCGACAGTCTCTATTATTCCACACTGGCAGATTCAGTGGATGCCAGGTCGGGATACTGGCTTACTACTGTCCTGGTGAAGCAATGGATTCCCCTCTTAGACAGTTTATTAAAATCAAGCCCTGATGTAGATTCAGCATTGCAGCGTTTAAAAGAGAATGAGGATAAGCTGGCCCGGCAGTTGGCTTATTTTGATGCTGATGACGACAGTATCTTTAGTGCTATAGCAGGGGAGACGTTTTTCAATGAACACAAAACTGAGATCGACAGTGCCAACAGTTTGCTTGATGAAGTAACGGGTCCATTCTGGAGCATGTCCTCCTATGATATGGAAACCCGTATGCCGGGTAAACTGGTTGCTACAAATGGTTTTGTTCAACCTGTTAACGACTCAACTGATAATAAAGGTGTTATCTGGACGGTAAAAGGAGAATTTATTCTTGCACAGCCATTTGAAATGTGGGCTGAATCAAAGGTAACAAATTACTGGGCATGGGTGGTCACGGGGCTGTTTATCCTTTTTGTTATTGCCGGATTTATTTTCAAGCGGGGAAAGTGAATGGGAAGGAATATCGAATAACGATTTGATATTTAGGGAGTTCAGAAAGGTTGAAGGGCAAAGGGCAAAGAGCAAAGAGCAAAGAGCGAAGAGCAAAGAGCGAAGATCAAAGAGCAAAGAGCAAAGAGCAAAGAGCGAAGAGCAAAGAGCGAAGAGCGAAGAGCAAAGAGAACAGAGACCAGAACTCAACTCAGAACCCAGAACCCGGAACCCGGAACCCGAAACCAGCAACCAGCAACCAGCAACCAGCAACATTCCCGCTGGTCGGGTGCCACGCAGAAATCCTGGCTGCGGGAAATTGATCAGGGACAAGCAGGATATAAACGGAGTCCGCCGGAAATAGATTTTTGTCGCCAATTCCATAATAAATGCAACCAAGATGCGGGGAATGATGTCCTAATATAAATTCCACCCCCTTTGTCATGAAAAGACCCGTTGTCATTCTTTTTCTTTGCCTCCTCTTTTCAGATGCTTTTGCTGCCAAAGTAGATTCGGTCAAAGCACGTAAGGTGGCTCTGAATTTCCTTATGGAAAGATCATTCCTGAAGAAAAACGTCACAGTACCAAAGATTGAACTGCAACTCATCAGTAAGAAGAAAACGGCCGACAGCGCAGCACTGTACTATATTTTCAATTTTAAGGATAAGAAAGGTTTTATCATCGTCTCTTCTGATGATGATATTTTTCCGGTACTGGCCTATTCTTACGAATCCCCTTTTAAAACTGCCGGAGATATGCCGGAAGCATTGAAAGAGTGGATTGGTCTGACCGAAAAGCAGATCCGGTTCATGCTGGATGAAAAGCCGGTGCCCGGGAAAAAGGTCATAGCCGCATGGAAAAAATATATGGCTCCACCAGCCAAGGGAACGGTGAAGATACAAGATGTGGCTCCGCTGCTCACTACGAAGTGGAACCAGGGAAAGTATTATAATGAGCTCTGTCCGGAGACTTCTTCAGGTGGTCAGGACGGACATGTTTGGGTGGGTTGTGTGGCCGTAGCCATGGCGCAGGTGATGAAATACTGGAATTACCCGGATTATGGCTCCGGAGAACACTCCTACACACATTATACATATGGCGAGCAGTCTGCAGACTTCGCCCATACCTATTACAACTGGTCTGAAATGCCCAATTCATTGCCGGATTACAACCTGCCGGTGGCGACATTGTTGTATCACTGCGGGGTGTCTATCAATATGAGTTACGGCCCTAATGGCTCAAGCGCTTATACCGGCAGTACGGCCCGGGCACTGAAAGAGTATTTCGATTATTCGCGGGAAGTCACCATGGCCTACAAGTGGGTTTATACGGAAGAAAAATGGGACAGTCTGGTGCGGTCACAACTTGATATGGGACAGCCCCTGATTTATGCCGGAGGCAATCATGCTTTCAATATCGACGGATACCAGAGTACGGATTTCTTCCATATCAACTGGGGATGGGGCGGTAGCTATAACGGGTATTTTTACCTGAACGATCTGACACCCGGAGGACATGACTTTACCAGCGGACAACATGCCGTGTTTAATATCCGGCCCAATTGTGGGGAAACGGCGACGGAAACGGATACGATCACCGAACCGTCGGGTACCTTATGGGATAATGGTGATTTCAACTATAATTACGTTAACTGTTCCGATTCAAGGACACTCATCGCGCCGGAAAACGCTCTACAGATACAATTGACCTTCATAAATTTTCAAACCGTTGAAGATCAGGATACTTTATATGTTTATGACGGGGAAGATGAACATGCGCCCCTCCTCGCTGTCCTGACAGGTGATACCCTTCCTGAGCCTTTGATGAGCACGGGAGGGAAAGTTTTTTTACACTTTGTTTCTGACGCCTTCACCACAGAAAAAGGATATGAGATAAAATATACCTGTGGTTTCGACGATGCGGGCGTGGTTAGTATGTTACTGCCGGCCGACCATATCTGCGGCAAAACGGAAGACTCGCTTCTGGTAGTGGTACGCAATTACGGGATACGCACGCAGAACGCAATCCCGGTGGTTGTGGAAGCCCAGACCCCCGGAGGAACCGGAACCTATACGGCAACCCTGAACACACCACTGGCCACCGACGAAAGCGATACCCTGTTCGTCGGCACATTCAGCACCCTGGAACCCGGTGAATACACTTTTACTTGCTATACCGACCTGCAGGGAGATACCGTGATCAATGAGAATGATACAGTAATGGGATATGCTATGGTGAAGATCCCACAGACGATCCCGTATTATGAAGGGGTGGATATAGGTGCTGATGAATGGAACATGCACGACTGGAACGACTGGCATGGTAGTACATGGATCAACCGTGAAGGGAAAGAAGGCAATGCCTGGTTCTCGACCATGGCAGGTGAGCATTACAATCAGTTCTTTATTTATGAAAGGAAGTTGGAGAATGTGACACCCTATACCGGTATCTGGTTCGATTACCGTATTCTGGGTGTCCAGGAGTGGCCCCCTGCCGCCGACACATTGCATGATGGGGAGAAGATCCATTTCATCGTCTCCACCGATTGCGGAGAAGATTTTGACACTGTTTTTACCATCGACGAAACAAATCATATTCCTGATACCTTATTCAGAAAGGTTTATGTGCCTTTGAGAAGTTTTGCCGGAAAAAAGATCCTCATCGGCTTCACCACGGAATGGGATTCTGTGTGGTCAACCGTTGATTATGACAATATCCTGGTGGTGGATAGTGTTCATAACAATGTTATTGCCGGACATGATATCTGTGAAGGAGAGACGTTATCCCTCACAGGCAGCACCGCTTTAGGGGGGACAGGGTCGTTGACATACCGGTGGGAAGAGAGCGGGGACGGACAAACCTGGACAGAAGCATCCCAGATCAATTCTTTGCAAGATTACACTGATCCCTTCTTTTCCTCCTCGAAATACTTCAGACGGATCGTTACCGACACCCTTTTTTATGCTGATACCAGCTTTACCAAGCATATCCGGACTATTCCCTGGCCCGTGCCGGTAATCACCCCCGATACGGATATCTGTGCCGGCGATATGCTGGAGCTCAATGTATCGGGGGCAGATGCGTTTCGCTGGAATACAGGCGCCACGGATTCGACGATCCTGGTTTCACCTTCCGGAGATGTACGTTATACCGTGATCCTTACAAATGAAAATCGGTGTGTTGTTGATACTTCCGTGACGGTTACTGTGCATCCGTTGCCCGATGTGGATATAGGGAGCGATACGGCAATATGCGATGGTGAAAGCCTGGTGCTGGATGCAGGAGATTTTGCGGAATACCTTTGGAGTACAGGTTCTGACGCACGGCAGATAACGGTCAGCACAGAAGGGACCCGTCATGTTACTGTTACCGATGCTCATGGTTGTGAGAATGCCGATACCATCGAAGTGGAGTTCCAGTCCTGTACAGGGATTGCCGCGGTGCATAGGCAAAGGATTGTCATTTACCCCAATCCGTCTGACGGAATCTTTTATGTCCGTGGCTTACAACCCGAAGAGGTGGCAGGCATCGAAGTAGCAGATCCGGCCGGCCGGATCGTGGCAAGGATAGAACCCATCGTTAAGCTGCAGCAGATCGACCTGCAACAGGATGCTCCGGGCATCTATTTTATCAGGATCATCTATAAAGACAGTTCAACCGTAGTGAAGAGAATTCGGAAAGAGAGAGGGCGATGAAGTGAGAAGCGATGAGCGAATGGCTAAGAGCGTAGAGCAAAGAGCGTAGGGTATGAGAAATGGTGAGAAAACCCATAAGAGCTACGTGATGCCGGAGGAGATTGCCGCGTCGCTCCGCTCCTACCCATGACAACTATATATCATTCACTCTTTTTGTTTTTCTCAAAAAATAGGGACTCGCAATGACCCGACTTAATTAAAGAAGAGATATGAGGGAAGAGGTCTCCTCCTTCGCCACT
>JANTFK010000328.1 GCA_024763595.1 Bacteroidales bacterium
TATCGTTCCGGATATCCCTGACGATGAAAGCCCTGATGGGAGCCAGTACAAAATTGGCCAGAAACAGGAAGCCGTTTTTCATCAGGCTGAAAAGTACCACCAGGGCACTGACCAGCACCAGTGCACCGGTCTTATCATGAATCGCCATGATTTGCCCCATGTAGTAGTTGAGGGTATGCATAAAATAGCGGGTACTCAGCTCAAACTGCATGGGTTCGCTCACCACAGGCTGGTTATCAAATAATACCCTCAGGAAGGGAATAACCATGGCAAATGAAAAGAGGGCAAAAAATGCCCCCAGTATATTATAGATTATATTCTGGGATACGTACCACTTATAGGGTAACAGGTAACGGAGCAGCTTAAGAAATCTTCTCATGGATCAGGTCTATATATACCAACGGAAGAATTTACAATCCGGTATAGTTCCAGGGCGTAATTTTCAACAATTCTGCTTTGACCTCATCACTGACTGCGAGGCCTCCTATAAATTTATGGATCGTTTCTTCAGTCACTGCTTCGTTGGTACGGGTCAGCTCCAGTAAAGTTTCATAAGGTTTGGGATATTGTTCGCGCCGAAGAACTGACTGGATGGCTTCCGCCACAACAGCCCAGTTACGTTCCAGGTCCGACCGTATGGCCTCCTTGTTCACAATAAGTTTTCCCAACCCCTTTATTAACGATTGTATGGCAATCAGGGTGTGCCCAAGCGGTACACCCAGGTTGCGCAGTACAGTGGAATCGGAAAGATCGCGTTGCAATCTGGATACGGGAAGCTTAGCCGCCAGGTGGGCAAAGACCGCATTGGCAAGACCCAGGTTCCCCTCGGCATTCTCAAAATCAATGGGGTTTACTTTGTGTGGCATGGCTGATGAGCCCACCTCGCCTTTTTTGATCTTCTGTTTAAAATAGTTGATGGAGATGTAGGTCCACATATCCCTGGAGAGGTCCAGCAGAACAGTATTGATCCGCTCAAATGCATGGAACATGGCGGCCAGGTTATCATAATGCTCTACCTGTGTAGTGGGCCACGATCTTTTCAGGCCCAGCACCTCGCTGACAAACTTTTCTCCAAAACTAAACCAGTCTATCCCGGGGTAAGTTACCGCATGTGCGTTCATGTTTCCCGTAGCGCCACCAAATTTTGCAGGGACGGGTATCTCTTCCAGTTCTTCCAGCTGTACATCCAGTCGCTCTATGAATACCCTGATCTCCTTCCCCAGCCTGGTGGGAGATGCAGGTTGCCCGTGCGTACGGGCCAGCATGGGTATATCATCCCATGAAGCAGCCAGCTTTTCCAGTTCCTGGAGTAGCTGATCCAGGTAAGGGTAATAGACTGCCTCCATGGCCTCTTTTAAAGAGAGGGGTGTTGCCGTGTTATTGATATCCTGTGAGGTCAGCCCAAAATGGATAAACTCTTTATACGCTTGCAGCCCAATTGCATCAAACTGCTCCTTCACATAATACTCCACCGCTTTCACATCGTGGTTGGTTATCTTTTCGATCTCCTTCACCCTCCGGCTCTCTTCCACGCTGAACTGTTTATAGATCTTTTTCAGTTCATCCTGCCGGCCGGTATCTATACCGGAAAGCTGAGGTATTCCGGAACGGCAGAGGGCTATAAAATATTCTATTTCCACCATTACCCTGTACCTGATAAGCCCGTATTCCGAAAAATAATCCGATAATGCATCTGTTTTGGACCGGTAGCGGCCATCAACCGGAGAAATGGCAGTTAAACTGTTCAGTTCCATAAGAAGAAAGATCATTTATATGACCACACAAATTTAGCAGAAAATATTCTTACTTTTGGTGATATAATCACGCATTATGAAACCCTACCTATATTCAGCAGCGGCAGGCCTTCTTCTGCTGCTATTCAACAGCCAGGGAATCACACCGGAAACCACGGCCACAGCAACGGTCCCCAACCTGCCGGTGCCGGATTCCGGCAGCATGCACCACAAAAGGACCCTGGTTTACACATTTGCCATCCAGGATAACATTGCTGCCCCCACATGGCGCATCACCCAGGAGGCAATAAAGCAAGCCGATGCCCTGCATGCAGATGTGGTGATCCTGCATCTGAATACATACGGAGGCGAGGTCAGCGCAGCGGACTCCATTCGCACAAAACTCCTGAATGCCAGTATGCCGGTCATTGTATTCATAGATGATAATGCTGCCTCTGCCGGTGCCCTGATCGCCATTGCCTGCGACAGTATTTATATGAAACCGGGCGGCAAGATCGGTGCGGCCACAGTGGTGAACCAGACCGGCGAGCAGGTCCCGGATAAATATCAGTCTTATATGCGGGCCACCATGCGGGCCACAGCTGAAGCCCACGGGAAGGATACAGTGGTTTCGGGAGGTGACACCCTGTTGGTCTGGCACCGCGACCCGGCCATTGCAGAAGCCATGGTTGATCCCAAACTCTATGTGGCAGGGGTAAGCGATACAGGTCAGGTACTCACATTTACTGCATCAGAAGCCATTGAAAACGGATTTTGCGAAGGAACAGCGGCATCTATTGAAGAGGTTATTCAGAAGCTGGGGATCAAAGAATATGAACTCAAATCATACAATCCTTCCGGCGTGGATAAATTAATCGGGTTCCTGATCAATCCAATGATAAGTGGTGTGCTGATCATGATCATCATTGGCGGCATCTATTTTGAGTTGCAGTCACCGGGTATTGGATTCCCACTGGCAGCTTCCATAGTAGCAGCCCTGCTCTATTTCGCTCCGCTCTACCTGGAAGGCATGGCCGAGAACTGGGAACTGATCCTCTTCATAGCAGGTGTTATCCTGATCATGGTGGAGATCTTTGCCATTCCCGGGTTTGGCGTAGCAGGAGTTGCCGGGATCATTGCCATGATTACCGGCCTCACACTGAGCCTGGTGGATAATGTGGTTTTTGAAGAACCTGCATTCACGGGTGAAGGTCTGGGTTTGTTGATGAAGGCCCTGAGCCTGGTCCTGGTGTCGATACTATTGGGATTGATCTTTTCTCTCTGGGCAGCGCGAAAACTATTGACTACAACGGCATTCTCCAACCTCTCCCTCACCAGGGAACAAATCAGGGAAGAGGGTTACATCGGGGTGGAGACCGAACAGGCAGGCCTGGTGGGGGAATCGGGTGTGGCACACACAGTACTGCGCCCTTCGGGCCGTGTGATGATCAACAACAAGATCTATGATGCCAAATCGGAGTATGGGTTCATCGAAAAGGGAGAGCCCATTAAAGTGGTCCGGTATGAGACCGGCCAGGTCTATGTGGTAAAAATCTGATTCTCATGACAATCCGGGATTACCAGCCAACCGATTTCGGGCAGGTGGAGGCACTGTGGAAGATTACCGGGATCTACACTGCTGAACGGGGTGACACAGCCGGAATCATACTCCGTTGCAACGCCCTGGGTGGAAGGCTCCTGGTCATGGAAGATCCGGCACAGGGAGAGATTACGGCCACATCATGGCTCACCTGGGATGGGAGGAGGGTATTCATGCATCATTTCGCCGTGCATCCATCCTACCAGGGGAAAGGATACGGAAAGCGGATGGCACTGGAGTCGCTTGCATTTGCCAGGGATAAAGGTTGCCCCCTGAAGCTTGAGGTTCACCGCCATAACCTGCCTGCCGTACATTTATACCAGAGCCTGGGATTTGAAATATTTGAAGATTATGACATCTATATGATCCTGGATCCGGGCAGTGCCCTCAATGATTAATGTTCATGCTTCTCCTCCAGCAGCTTTTGCTGGTTCATGTATGCATACACCGACATACCTGTCAGCAACAGGATGATCAGATAGGCCCACAACGGAAGGCTAAATGCGGATCCGCTGGCATAGGAATGCATCCCCCCCAGGAAAAAGTTAACACCGAAATAGGTCATCAATACAGCGCTGAAACTGACAAATGAAGCCAGGTTATAGGCAAAGGTCCCCCTCAGTCCCGGTATCCGGTGCATATGTGCAACAACAGCATAGATAAGAACGGTGATCAGCGCCCAGGTCTCTTTGGGGTCCCAGCCCCAGTATCGTCCCCATGACTCATTGGCCCAGACCCCGCCCAGGAACACACCTGCCGTCATGAAGTAAAGGCCAATGATCAGTGTCAGGTGATTCACACGGGTTATCTGTGCAATGACCTCTTCCATCCTCCCTTTGTTTGAAGGTGACAGAAATACATAACTGACCACATTGAGCAGACCCAGGATCGAAGCCAGCCCCAGGAATCCATAGCCGGCCATAATCACAGCCACATGGATGGTAAGCCAGGGTGACTTTAATACAGGTACAAGGTTGGTAATCTCCGGATTCATATTGCTCATGCCGGCAACCATCAGGGCAAGTGCAGATAATATGGCTGTGAGAGCCAGTGCATATCCCGACCTTTTCATAAAGATAAATCCGGCCAGCATGGTTATCAACGAAACAAATATCATGGATTCATACCCGTTGCTCATGGGGGCATGACCGCTGATCTTCCACCTGATCAGTAGCGCCATTGTATGCACGATAAATCCGGCAACCAGGGGGATAACCCCAATGGTAAACAAATT
>JANTFK010000329.1 GCA_024763595.1 Bacteroidales bacterium
CGACAGGGAGATCCACCAAATCATTGAAAAGGAACTGGCTAAATTACCCCTGTTTAAACGGACGATTATGGACCTGTATCTGGTGGATATGATGAATATAAAAGAAATATCGTCAATCAGGCATTTGTCTGAGTCTGAGGTTGAAGCAGTCATAAGGGAGGTGAACAAGCAGCTCAAAAGAAAACTTTCAAATAGCTGAAGTGTAATTGAAAATCTTAATCGGATGAATAGTTTTGCCCGGGAAGATGTTCCCAAAATCATATACAGGCCCATTGGCGTAATCCGTTCGGCTTATAATCCCGAAACCGGGGCTCCACGGCAGGGAATCCTGTTACCCGATAACCAGGGAGTTATTGAGCTCTTGCCTGAATTCCGGGAAGCCTTGCAAACCCTGGAAGAGTTTGAATATATTATTGTGATCTATCATTTTAACAGGGTCACATCCTGGGATCCCGTAGTGGCGCCACCCGCTTCGGATCATCATCATGAATTTGGTCTCTTTTCCACCCGGAGCCCCCGGAGGCCCAATCCCATTGGATTTGCAGTTATGAAACTGGACCGCATTGAAGCGGGAAAGTTGTATGTGTCGGGGATTGATGCATTTGATGGTACTCCGGTGCTGGATATCAAACCTTACCTCCCCTCGGTCGATTGTCCCCATAGTGAACAGAATGAGAAAGTGGAGCACGATCTGGGGCATCATGATGAACCCTTTATCAGGGACAGCAGCTTTTATAAGTAACGATTCTGATTGGGTCCATAATAGCGTGCATTTCTTTGCCGTGCATTTTAACAATTCTTTTATATTTGTCAGATTATTTAAAAAACTCAGATATGCGAATTCTTGTATGTATCAGCAATGTCCCTGATACCACCACCAGAGTGAAGTTTTCGAGCGACAACACTTCGGTTGATAACAGCGGGGTGCAGTGGATCATTAATCCATGGGATGAACTGGCACTTACCAGGGCCATGGAACTGAAGGAGGACTCCTCCAATGCCATTTCAACTGTTACGGTAGCCACTGTGGGGCCTGCTACCGCAGATCCGACTCTCAGAAAAGCACTGGCCATCGGGGCTGATGATGCCATCAGGGTGGAGAGCGAAACAGGGGATGCCTACCAGGTGGCCACGCAACTTGCTGCCGTATGTAAAAGCGGTGATTTTGATGTGGTGCTGTGTGGAATTGAGTCCAGTGATTATAATGGATCTGCAGTGGGAGGGATGCTTTCGGAGATCCTTGATATACCATCCGTATCTGCTGTCTCCGGTCTAAAAGCGGAAGGAGAAGAGGTGATCATTTCCAGGGATATTGACGGTGGCAGAGAGGAGGTATCGGTTCCGCTGCCTTTTGTGGCGATCGTGCAGAAGGGTATTGCCAAAGAACCCCGCATTGCAGCTATGCGCGGGATCATGATGGCCAGGAAGAAACCGCTGCAGGTTGTGCCGGCGGTGGAATCTGAAACCCTGACCGGATATCTGGAGTTTGCTTTGCCGCAAGCCAAAGCACCCTGTAAGATGGTTGATGCCGATCATGTGAAAGAACTGGTCGGGCTCCTGCAAAATGAAGCCAAGGTGCTTTAGGCCATAACTAACCTAACCAATAACAACCAAACATTAATCATATGTCCGTATTAGTTTATACAGAAAACTGGGATGGCAGGTTCAAAAAACTTTCCTATGAACTGGTATCCTATGCATCAGGTATTGCCGGCATGACAGGGGGAAGCGTCACGGCACTTTCTATCGGGAATGTGGGCCGGGATGAACTGTCAACCCTGGGCTCCTATGGTGCAACCAATGTGCTGAGCGCTGAAACTGTTCCTTCAGGGCTCGATAACCAGCTCTACACACAGGTTATTGCTGCTGCCATGGAGAAGACCGGTGCAAAGGTGCTTGTGATGGCCAATAATAATAGTGGGAAGGCGATTGCTCCCAGGCTCTCTGTGAGGTTGAAAGCGGGACTTGCCTCAGGCGTAACAGCTCTTCCGGAAAGTGTTGATCCGGTGATTGTTCAGAAGAAAGTTTTCAGTGGAAAAGCTTATGCGAAAGTGAAGATCCTGTCGGACTCTGCCATCCTTACACTATCTCAGAATTCATTTGAGATCAGGGAAACAGGTGGATCTGCAGCCATAGAGGCTTTTGATCCGGGTGTGGACGCTTCAGTGGCCAAAACCAATATCAGGGATGTACAGAAACAGGAAGGCAAATTATTGCTTACCGATGCAGAATTGGTGGTCTCAGGAGGAAGGGGCATGAAGTCTCCTGATAACTGGGGACCGCTGGAGGAACTGGCCGGCATTCTGGGAGCTGCAACTGCCTGTTCCAGGCCGGTATCTGATGAAGGATGGCGACCACATGAGGAACATACGGGCCAGACCGGAAAGATCATTGCCCCCAATCTTTACATGGCATTTGGCATATCCGGTGCCATTCAGCACCTGGCCGGTGTCAGTGCATCCAAATGCATTGTGGCCGTAAATACGGATAAGGATGCTCCCATCTTTGAAGCAGCAGATTACGGGATCGTTGGTGATGCCCATAAAGTGTTGCCCGAACTGATAGCCGAAATAAAGGCAGCCCGGGCACAGTAAACACAATCAATCCGTATGTTATGTCAACTCAATTGATCTTTCTGGTTACCCTGCTGGTTACCCTCCTGGCCTTTGGGTATACAGTACGTAAGTTTGCAGGTTTTTTCAGGCTCACGCGTTCCGGTTTCCCGGTAAAGGAGATAGGCCGCCGTATGGGGATCATGTTGAAGGTGGCCTTTGGCCAGACCAAGATCTTTCGCAGACCGGTAATCGGATTGCTGCATGCACTCGTATTCTGGGGTTTCCTGGTTATTCTGATCGGGAGTATCGAAATGGTGGTTGACGGCTTGTCGGGAAAGGAGCGGGCCTTCTCATCCCTGGGTGTGGTGTATGACATCATTACGGCCTCCGGGGATATTTTCGCGTTGATCATTGCCCTGGTTATCATCGTATTTCTTTTCCGGAGGATCTTCCTGAATATAAAGCGGTTTTCAGGTATTGAGATGAAACACATTTCCCACCTGGATGCCAACGTGGCCCTCACCATCATCTTCCTGCTGATGATCTCCCTGCTGGGCATGAACACAAATTATATACTTTCGACTGCAGCTGCAGGCCACCCGGTTGAAGGATATTATCCGGTGAGTACCATGCTGGCAGGGTTTATTCGTACCGCACCGCAAACCAGCGAATTGCTCTACCACGTCAACTGGTGGGTCCATATTGTCCTGATCTTTATTTTTGCCAATTATCTGCCCTATTCCAAACATTTTCATGTCTTTATGTCGTTACCCAATGTTTTCCTCAGCAGGCTGGAACCCCTGGGAAAACTGGACACCATGGAGAGTATTACCAGGGAAGTAAAGATCATGATGGACCCGGAGCAGGCTTTTGCCTCCCCGGCAGAAGGCGCTGAAACGGAAGAAGAGGTACCTGAGCGGTTCGGTATACTCGATGTGGAGGATATCACCTGGAAGAATTACCTCGATTCGCTGGCGTGTACAGAGTGCGGAAGATGTACTTCGGTTTGCCCGGCAAACATTACGGGCAAAAAATTATCTCCCAGAAAGATTGTGATGGATGTGCGTGCAAGGATGAAAGAGAAAGGTCCCGGCATGTTGAGGGATGGGAATGGGTTCTCTGACAACCGTTCACTTATCAGGGATTTTATTTCTGAGGAGGAGCTCTGGGCCTGTACATTGTGTAATGCCTGTGCCCAGGAGTGTCCCATTAATATCAATCATCCATCGTTGATTGTGGGTATGCGGCGCTACCTGGTGATGGAAGAGTCGGCCGCCCCCGGCGAGTTGAATACCATCTTTTCCAATATTGAGAACAATGGAGCTCCATGGCAATTCTCCCAGGAGGACCGGATGTTATGGGCCGGGGATATTATGATCAACGAAAAGAGCCAGTAGGTTATGGAAACGGTGCAAAGAAAAGTGGAAGTGCCAGTAATGGCAGACCTTTTTGCAAAGGGAGAAAAACCGGAATACCTGTTCTGGGTGGGAAGTGCCGGTGCATTTGATGATCGTTACAAGCAGGTTTCCAGGGCATTTGTGAAATTGCTTGAATATCTGGGGATCTCTTATGCCGTGCTGGGAACGGAAGAGTCGTCCAGCGGGGATGTGGCACGTCGTGCAGGCAACGAAATGCTTTTCCAGATGCAGGCCCTGATGAATATTGAGATCTTCAACGGGTACGAAGTGAAAAAGATCCTCACCTGCGATCCCCATGCATACAATACCTTTAAAAATGAATACCCTGATCTGGGGGGAACCTATGAAGTGATCCACCATTCGCAGTTTTTGCGGGACCGGATTGCTGACGGATCGTTGCAACTGAACGGAAAAGGGTTACCGGGAAAGCGGGTGACCTATCATGACCCCTGTTACCTTGGAAGGGCAAATAAGGATTATGAAGTGCCCCGTCATGTGCTCAGGGCATTATCCGTA
>JANTFK010000330.1 GCA_024763595.1 Bacteroidales bacterium
CTGGAAAGGACCAGAAAGGAAGAAAAAATAGATCACACCCGGGAAACCAGCCCCACGGGAAACGCCCTGGTAAAAGCCCTGGCAAAAGCCGATCATTGGATGAAGGGCCTGGCAAAGGACGATCATTGGGGAAAGGGCCTGGCAAAGGGCGTTCCCTTGGGAAAGGGCCTGGCAAAGGGCGTTCCCTTGGGAAACAGCCGGGAACAGGCCAAACACCGGTTGATAAACCGGGAGCTACCCGATCATCGGGAAAACGCCCGGCAGGAAGCCGGCCGCAGGTAAAGAAGCTGGGTGCCGGACAGGCCGGGGAACCGGTCCGGCTCAACAAATATATCGCTGCCTCCGGGATCTGTTCCAGGCGCGAGGCCGATCGACTGATCACGGCAGGTCTGATCTCGGTTAATGGCAGCATTGTCACCGAGCTGGGGAGCAAGGTGACCCTGGAAGATGAGGTGCGTTACAATGGGGAGCGGATCAGGAATGAACGGAAGGTCTACCTCTTGTTGAACAAGCCCAAAGATTATGTAACGACTACCGATGATCCGAAGGAGCGGAAAACAGTAATGCTTCTGATCCGCAATGCTTGTCCGGAACGCATTTATCCGGTGGGACGGCTCGACCGCAACACCACCGGTGTACTGCTCTTTACCAATGACGGCGAGCTGGCCAAAAAACTGACGCACCCTTCCCATAATAAAAAGAAGATCTATCATGTTTTCCTGGATAAAGGCCTATCGGGCGGGGACATGCAAAAGCTGGCCGAAGGCATTACCCTGGAGGATGGATTCATTCAACCCGATGCCATCAGCTATGCAAGCAATGAGAACAAACGGGAGATAGGACTTGAGATCCATTCGGGCCGCAACCGCATAGTCAGACGTCTCTTTGAATCTTTTGGGTACAGGGTCATGAAGCTGGATCGTGTCTATTTTGCAGGGCTCACAAAAAAGGACCTGCCCAGGGGAAAATGGAGGTTCCTGACAACTCAAGAGGTCAGCAGGTTAAAAATGAATGCCTACGCATAACATGGAACACAGAGCAGGATATGTAAATATCATCGGCAGGCCCAATGTGGGAAAGTCCACGCTGATGAACGCCATGGTGGGGGAAAAGCTCTCCATCATCACCTCCAGGGCCCAGACCACCCGGCACAGGATACACGGTATCCTCAATGCCCCCGGTTACCAGATAATC
The DNA here is from genome assembly GCA_024763595.1 of Bacteroidales bacterium. Lineage (GTDB taxonomy): Bacteria > Bacteroidota > Bacteroidia > Bacteroidales. The sequence continues at coordinate 1,195 of JANTFK010000330.1, forward strand.
TTCTCGGATACGCCCGGTATTCTCGAGCCGGGATACAAACTTCAGGAATCGATGCTGAAAGCCGCCCGCTCCGCGCTCACAGATGCTGATGTGCTGATCTATCTCACCGAAATCGGGGAGAAACCGGACCCTGAAGATGCCTTTCTCATGAAAGTGGGAAAAGCAAAAGTACCCATTCTGCTGGTAATTAATAAAATTGACCTGAGCAACCAGGAGCAGGTAGAAGAGTGCATGAAAAGATGGCAGGAGATACTGCCTGAAGCAGAAAAGATCCCCATCAGTGCACTGGAGAATTTCAATGTGGACCTTGTGTTCAAACGGATTCTGCATTACCTGCCCGAATCACCCGCCTATTACCCCAAGGATTCACTGACAGACAAATCGGAACGCTTCTTTGCCGGGGAGATGATCAGGGAGAAGATCCTGCTGTACTATAAACAGGAGATCCCCTATGCAGTGGAGGTGGAGATTGAATCATTCAAAGAAGAGCAGAAACTGATCCGTATCAGTGCTGCTATCTATGTGGAGCGGGAGAGCCAGAAGGGGATCCTGATAGGGAGTGCAGGCAAAGCACTGAAGAAGGTTGGGAGAGAATCCAGGCTGGATATGGAAGCATTCTTCCGGAAGAAAGTGTTTCTTGAACTGCGGGTAAAGGTAAAGAAAGACTGGCGGAACAACGAGCGGTTCATTAAGCAATTCGGATACCACTAATCAAGCAAGATCCATGGGAAATATTGTTGCCATTGTAGGCAGACCCAATGTGGGGAAATCCACCCTCTTCAACCGGCTGACAGAAACCAGGCAGGCCATCGTGGATGAAGTAAGCGGGGTAACCCGTGACCGGCATTATGGCAAGGTGTTCTGGAACGGACAGGAGTTCAGCCTGATCGATACGGGCGGATATGTGACCAATTCGGATGATATTTTTGAAGAGGAGATACGCAAGCAGGTAATCCTGGCCATGGAGGAAGCCGATGTGGTGATCTTCCTCGTGGATGTGGTAGCAGGAATTACCGACCTGGATGAGACCATTGCAGGCATGTTGCGGAAGATCAAAAAACCGGTGGTGCTGGTGGTCAATAAGGTGGACAATTCCGAAAGACTGTATGATGCATCTGTTTTTTACGGTCTCGGCCTGGGTGATTATTTCCCGCTCTCTTCCATCAACGGAAGCGGAACCGGTGATATGCTGGACAAGCTTACCTCCATGTTTGAGAAAACAGATGAGGAAGAGGAAGAAGAGATCCCTAAAATAGCTGTTGTGGGACGGCCCAATGTGGGGAAATCCTCTCTGATCAATGCCCTTATCGGGGAAGAACGCAACATTGTTACACCCATCTCGGGCACAACACGGGACTCCATTCATACCAGGTACAACAAGTACAACCACGACTTTTACCTGGTGGATACGGCCGGGTTGCGGAAAAAAGGGAAGGTAAAGGAGGACCTGGAATTCTATGCTGTGATGCGCTCGGTCAGAGCCATTGAGCATGCCGATGTCTGTATGCTGCTTATTGATGCTACCATGGGGATTGAGGGACAGGATGTGAATATTTTTCACCTGATAGAACGCAACTGGAAAGGTGTTGTGGTCCTTGTAAACAAGTGGGACCTGGTGGAAAAAGATACCCAAACCATGAAGCAGTTTGAGGCCCGGATCCGGAAGCGCATGGAGCCATTTGTGGATGTACCGCTTCTTTTCATCTCTGCCCTTACCAAACAACGGATCCATAAAGCTCTGGAACTGGCCATTGAGGTATATAACAACCGGAAAAAACGCATTCCTACCTCTGCGCTGAACGAGGTGATGCAGGAATCCATCGCCGCATATCATCCCCCAGCAGTAAAAGGCAAGCATATCAAAATAAAATATGTAACCCAGCTGCCCACACATGCACCGGCCTTCGCTTTCTATTGCAACCTGCCCCAGTATATTAAAGAACCCTACAAAAGATACCTGGAGAATCAGCTGCGTAAACATTTTAACTTTACAGGGGTTCCCATCAGGATCTTTATGCGAAAAAAATAGGCAGGATTTTTGTAGTATTGTATAAGTTATGAAAAAGCTGTTGACCATATGCACCACTTTGTTCCTGCTGCTGGCCTGTGAGAAGATAGCCCCGGAATACCCGGACGAACCGGTGGTTGATTACCAGGGTTTCGGGCTCTTTATAGCAACCGATGCACTGGGTAACAAGAACCTGGTGGGTAAGCTCTCTTTTAAATTTACCGATGGTGACGGAAATATCGGATTGCCCGACCCACAGGATACATCTGAGGTCAGCTTACCCGATACGTTGAGATACAATCTCTTCCTGCATCTCTATGATCTCGATGGAAATGAATATGTCCAGATCCCGGAAGAGCAGGGGGGGATCCTGAAATACCGGATCCCGGTACTGGATAAGAATCCAACCAGTGGTACACTGGATCTGGATATTGCCTATCCGGTGATCATACACGATACGATCTTTTACACTTTCTATATTTACGACAGGGATTTGAACCGCAGTAATATCGATACCACCGAGGTGATCGTATTGAGCGGGATCAACCTGGATGAGATCTGACAGGTCAGAAACCCTCCGTCAGGCACTGCATGCGCGACTCCTATAGCTTAATACCCATAAACAGGACGTCATCTACCTGCTCCATATCCTCCTTCCAGAGGAAGAAGTTGCTCTTGATATAATTGTACTGTTCGTCCATGGGTTTATCATAAATATCCCTCAACAGGTTTTTGAGCCTGACCATTTTAAACTTTCTTCCAAGTGGTCCGCCGAACTGATCGGGGTATCCGTCTGAGAACATATAGATGATATCCCCTTTCTTCAGCTGGAATTCCTCGTCAATAAACTCCTTTTCGATCCTGCCCTCATCCAGTTGTCCGCCTATGGAATTCCTGCTGCCCTTCACATAGATCTGCTCGTTGCCCGAGTAGATGATCACAGGACGCATGGCTGAGCTTACCCTGAACAGGTAGGTTTTCATATCCACCTCTGCAACAATGATATCCATTCCGTCATTGGATCCGCTGGTCTCCATATTCTGATTCAAAGCTTCCCGGACCTCCTGATCCAGGGTATTCAGGATCTGCGAGGGGGTCTGTATCCCGGATCGTAAACAGATATCTTTGATCATGGTGGTGCCGATCATGGACATAAACGCACCCGGGACACCATGACCGGTTGAGTCGGCACACACAATGATGAATTTGTTATCCCCCACCTGCTCGAACCAGTAAAAATCACCACTCACAATATCCCT
>JANTFK010000331.1 GCA_024763595.1 Bacteroidales bacterium
GATATAAAAGATATTTCACTTTTTAAAACAATGTTATGTAATTTTTTTATTCTTTTAAGTCCTTATTTAATTACCTAAAATTTATTTCTATGAAAAAAAAGCTATGGATCGCAGGCATACTCATGTTTACTATTGCAATTAGTATGTTTGCCCAGCAACGTACGATCACGGGTTTGGTTACGTCCATTGATGGGACGTCTTTGCCCGGGGTTAACGTTCTGGTAAAAGGAACCACCATTGGTACGATTACCAATGCTGAAGGCAAGTATTCAGTTACTGTGCCACCTGATGCAAAAGCTCTTGTATTTTCATTTGTTGGAATGGAAACACAGGAGATTTCAATTGGCAATTCTTCAGTGCTAAATGTTTCAATGAAAATATCAACTGCAGCTCTTGATGAAGTGGTTGTAACTGCATTTGGTATTGAAAGGGAAGCAAAAGCCCTGGGGTTTTCTGCACAGGAAGTTAAAGAAGAAGATTTATCGGACGCCAGGGAGTTAAGCGTTATTAACAACCTCAAAGGCAAAATTGCCGGCGTTCAGGTCTCCAGTACTTCCTCAGGAACAGGAGGATCTACAGTAGTAACTATTCGGGGAAACAGCTCCATCACGGGAAGCAACCAGCCTTTGTATGTTGTTGACGGAGTACCGATCACAAACAGGGGCCACAGCAGCGGAGGTTTGTGGGGTGACCAGGATTATGGGGACGGTATCGGAGGAATAAATCCCGAGGATGTTGAATCCATGACCGTGCTGAAAGGTCCCAATGCCTCAGCCCTCTATGGCTCAAGAGGTGCCAATGGGGTTGTTCTGATCACTACAAAATCTGGAAAAGGCAAAAAAGGCGTTGGCATTGAGCTGAATACCAATGTTTTACTTGATGTTATCAACCTGATTCCTACATTCCAGAATAAATATGCCACGGGATACGAAGGTACTAATCTATATGGTAGTATGGTCGAAATTCCACCAGGTAGTGGCAAATACTATGAAACCATGGATACCTGGCATGGGGATAGCTGGGGTCCTCCGCTGGATGGAAGAAGGACAATCGTAGATCCTTTTGTCTATCCGGAAGATAAAAACACACGTACCCTTGTGCTTTTACCACAGGATCCAAATAATGTCAGGGATTTTTGGGAAACCGGTATAATTCAGAATACTTCAGTAGCTTTTACCGGAGGTACGGATAAATCAACTGCCAGATTGTCGATCGGTAATACTTATACCAAAGGGATTACGCCTCATCACAGAGTTAACAGGCAAACAGTCGATATTAGAACTACCACGCAGCTTTCCGACAAACTCTCTTTTGATGCAAAAATTAACTATATCCATACAAAAGGGAAGCAAAGACCGGCGTTAGGTTCAAGCGGAGATAACCTTGTAAGATACCTGACTACCATGGGAAGATATGTTCCGTTGGACTGGCTGAAGGAATACTATGAAACAACCGGTGACTGGGGAAGATGGCCTGGTATTGGGTACAATCCATACTATGTTATTAACGAATTGAAAAATCATGACCAGAAAGACCGTATAATTGGCTATATATCATTAAAGTACGATTTTACCAACTGGCTTAGCCTGATGGGAAGGGCCGGAACTGATCTCTATACTGAAAGAAGGGAAAAAACATGGCCTGTTGGTTCAAAAGGAGGGAGTAACAACAAGGGCAGACTCATGCAAAACAAGTATAATGTCAGTGAGAACAACTTCGATGCCTTGTTAACAGCCAATGGCAACCTCACCAGTAATTTCTCAGGAAATTTTTCTGTTGGCGCATCACTTTTACAGCAAAATTACGAACATCAGGGCTGGGAAGGAAGAAACTTTAAAGCCGAAGGTGTGTATGATATAAGCAACTGTCAGGATTTTTATCCCAGTTATTATCTGTCGAGAAAAGAAATGCAATCGGTCTATTTCATGGGACAACTCGGATACAAGAATTACCTTTTCCTGGACGTGACCGGAAGGAATGACTGGTCCTCAGCATTGGGCAGGAATAATTACTCCTTTTTCTATCCATCAGTAAGTACAAGTTTTGTGTTTACTGATGCTTTTGGTATCAGTTCTGATATTTTAACTTTTGGTAAAGTCAGGGCATCCTGGGCTCAGGTGGGTAATGATTCAGATCCTTATTTAACCATGGCAGGATATAATTCATACACCACAACTTTTAACGGACATAATTTTGCCTCAATGAGTAACCAGATACCTTTGTTCGACCTGAAGAATGAGCTTACCACATCGTGGGAAATTGGTGGTGATATCAGGTTTTTTCAAAACAGGCTTGGATTGGACGTGACCTACTATAACGGAAAGACAACCAATCAGATTCTTCCAGTAACTATCTCGAACTCCAGCGGTTATTCAAGAGTAGTAATCAATGCAGGGGAAATCCAGAACAAAGGACTGGAACTGGTACTGCATGCTAATCCAATTAAAACAACCAGTGGTTTCCGCTGGGATTTGACATTTAACTACGCGAGCAATCATTCCATGGTAGTTGAACTTGCCCCGGGTATTGAAACATACAGAATTGCCACTCACTATCCAAACAATATTGAAGCAAGACCCGGTGAGCCTTATGGGAACATAATAGGATATGCATTTAAGAGAGCCCCTGATGGCCAGAGAATTGTCGGGCCAGGAGGTTCATATCAAAGGGAAAGCCAACTAAGTGTTCTTGGTAATATTACCCCCGACTGGATAGGCGGATTAAATAATACACTGTCTTTCAAAGGCATATCCATGAACTTCCTGATTGATTTTTCAGAGGGAGGAGAACTTTCTTCTGCAACGAGATACCAGCAGTGCGCCAAGGGAACCGGTAAATTCACTGAAGAAGGAAGAAGACCACAGGATACCGACGACCAGGGCAACCAGTTACCCTATGTAGGTGTTTTGGATGGTGTTGTTGAAGTACTTGATGGGGAAGGTAATGTAACAGGTTACGAGAAAAACACCAAAGCTGTTGACGGCCAGACTTACTGGGCTTCAAGGGCATGGGGCGGTCCTACGGAAGAATTTGTCCTGGATGCCAGCTTTATCATGTTGAGAGAGGTTATGCTCAGCTATGAATTTAAGCTGAAAACACCCGCCATTACCGGCTTAAGACTTTCCCTGGTTGGAAGGAACCTGTGGTACCTCGAAGAACACATGCAGGGTATGGGTATCTCTCCTGAATCAGCCCCAAATACCTCCGCCGGGTATGCAGGGATTGAATCACTGTCAATGCCTACTACACGGACATACGGATTGAATGTTAAGTTTACCTTCTAATATTAAACCATTATGAAAACATATATAAAAATCAAACTTTTTATTGCATTGTCATTAACACTGATGATAATGAACAATGGTTGTACAAAGAACTTTGAGGAATTGAATACGCCACCGAACCTGGTAACGGAAGATCTGGTTAATGTTGATCTGATCTTAACACGTGTACAGTATTTATCTATTGTAGGTGAAACTCCTCATGGTGATGGAACAATCGGTAATTATTGTGGTTATTCTACATCCTGTGCAAACCGCCCCTTTCAGAGCGGAGATAATCCGGGTGTATGGAACAGTGCTTACGGGTCCTATCTCAATAATTTGTCGGAAATTATAAGGCTGACTAAGGACGATCCCGATCTTGTTAATAAAACAGCTATAGCAAGAATAATGAAAGTATGGGCTTTTGCAAAAGTGACGGATACTTATGGAGACATTCCTTATTTTGAATCATGCTTGCCTCAGGATCAAGCGGTTTACCGCCCAAGATATGATGAGCAGAAAAGCATCTATGAGGATTTCTTCAAAGAACTGAAAGAGGCTGCTGCACAACTGGATGCCAATAAGGAAAGTTATGGGGGTGCCGACCTGATTTATAGTGGGGATGTAGTCAAGTGGAAAAAACTGGCCAATTCACTCAGGCTCCGGCTGGCTTTACGTGTTCGTTATGCAGACGCAGCCATGGCAACAGCCAATATGAGCGACCTCACGGAGGCTGATTTAATTACATCCAGAGATGATGATGCATACATTTACACCTCAACGGATTTTACACAAAATCAGAATTCCAGGTATAACACTATTGTTGACAGACAAGGAGTAGGAGAAACAGGATGTCACAATATTGGTAAAACAATGCTGGATATTTTAGTTGGAACCGGTGATCCTCATAATCCTATCGATCCGCGTATAGGTGTATATTGCGATACTGCCAAAGCTACATGGATTGCCCAGTACGATACTGCTTTTGGCTACCGTGGGCATGCTGTTCTTGGTTATTCACCTGTAGAAAATAAGTACTCTTATGGGGGAAGATCATGTTCCGAATGGAATGCCTCACTTTATGTACCTGTTATTGAAAGGCCTGTTTTTAGATGTTCCGAGACTTATTTTGCCCTTGCCGAGGCAGCTTTGTTTGGTATAA
>JANTFK010000332.1 GCA_024763595.1 Bacteroidales bacterium
ATGATCCTGAAACATCTCGATGGCAGGCTTACACTCCCGGCCATGATCAAATTCCTATACCTGAAAAAGAGCAAGACCATGACACGTGCCAGGGGCGTACTGATGGGTGTGGTGCCGGCATTCCAGGGACGGGGTATTGAAGCAGGTATTATCCTGAACCTGGTAAAGGTCTTCGAAAGAAAAAAGCATTACAGGGAGATCGAGTTTTCGTGGGTGGGTGACTTCAACCCCAGGATGCGAAGGATCTTTATTTCGGTAGGAAGTAAATCGGTAAAACACTATATTACGTACAGGTACCTTTTCGACAGGCATGTTGAATTTAAAAGATATCCTTTACCGGAAGAGGACAATAAAAAATAACCGGACATTATTAAAAGATGAACTACGATGTAATTATTATCGGGGCCGGACTGGGAGGACTGACTGCAGGAGCCAGGCTGGCCAGAGAGGAAAAGAAAATATTGCTGCTGGAACAACACGACCGGCCCGGCGGGTGCGCCACCACATTCAGACGCAGGGAGTTCACCATGGAGGTGGGGCTACATGAGATGGACGGATTGCACCCAAAGGATATGAAGCATAAAATATTTGAGGAACTGGGAATCACAGGCAGGGTGGAATTCCTGCCCGTACCCGAATTCTACAGATTTATCAATGACCATTATGATCTGGTCATCCCCCATGACCCTGCAGAGGCCAGATCCATTCTGAAGGCTGCCTTTCCCGGTGAAGTTAAGGGGATCGATGATTATTTCCATCACGTGCTCAATGCGCGGAGGATCATGGTCGCAAACCGCAACAAACCCGATAAAAGTGTGGGGCAGTTCTTGGATGAGATCATTCATGATGAGCACCTCAAACTGGTATTGCTGGGTAACCTGGGCTATTTTCACGACGATCCCTACAGCCTCTCCTGGATCTATTACCTGACGGGCCAGGGCAGCTATTACAATGGACGGGCCAGTTTTATCAAAGGGGGGTCACAGCAGCTTTCCGGTGCCCTCAGCAAGATCATCACTGAAAACGGCGGAACAGTTAAACTCAACAGCCTGGTCACTTCAATTGATTATGAGGGCAACAAACCTGCAGGAGTTACCTATCGGGACGTGAAAGGGAGGGAGAAGGCTGTTCATTCTGATCGTGCCCCGGAGATCATTGTCAACGCAGCCGTTCCCTCCCTTGCCGGTTCACTGCTCTCAAAAGCCGACGGAAAAAAGCTGGCAGCGGCCATTGCATCCAATAAAATAGGTGCCTCGTTGTTGACTGTCTATTACGGGTTTAACACACCGCTGAAAAGAGTTGGCAACAAGCATTACTCCACCTTTGTTTATGATGGGTCGGTTCGTACCCAGAAAGATATTCTTTCAAACAACCACAGCGATTTCAGTACCCGGAGCTTTACCTTTGTGGATTATAGCCAGGTGGATGCCGGCCTTGCTCCTGAAGGAAAAAGCGTAGGGGCGGTATGTTGTGTGGATTACCCGGCCGACTGGGAAAACCTGAGCCAGGTGGAATATACCCGCATAAAAGCGGATGTGGCTGATACCATGACCGGCCGCCTGGAGCAGATCATTCCCGGATTCAGGGATGCGGTGGCTTACACGGAAGTGGCCACCTCCCTGAGTATAAAACGTTTTACCCTAAATCCTGAAGGAGCGGTGTACGGGTTTGCCCAGCACCCTGATAAACCCACCGGTTATCTCTCTGCCTTACCGGAAAATATTCACATTGCTTCAGCCTGGGGTAAATATGGCGGAGGCTTTTCGGGTGCCATTATCAGCGGTTACATGACCGCACTTGACCTGTTGCGTAAAACCGGGGGTTGAGCTATTTTCCGGAGATCCACGGGTCCCGGGAACTACAATTGAAAATCCGTTCACAAACTTTTATGTATCAACAACATATTTTCCAAACCATTGAAAAATTGTACATTGCGCACCATGTATAAAAAATCAAAAGATAACGATGTTAAACAGACGCAGTTTTATAAAAACAGGCGGTGCGGCAACTGCCGGGGCCATGCTGTTGCCACCCCTGTTACATTCATGTCAGGGCATTCAAATATCACCGGATGTGAAGAGCTATTTTGACCACTTTGAAGTAACCCCTCAAATGCTGCAAAAAGTAATTGCAGAAGCCATGTCCAAAGGCGGGGATTATGCCGATCTCTTTTTCGAACACAAGATCTCCAATACCCTGGCCCTGGAAGACGCTAAGGTAAACCAGGCCTATTCCAAAGTGGATTACGGAGTGGGGATCAGGGTTTTGAAGGGCGACCAGACAGGTTTTGCCTATACTGAAACCACCGCTCTTAAGGATATGCTGAAGGTGGCAAAAACAGCTGCCAATATTGCCAGCGACCCGGTCACATTTAAACAAAGTGACCTCTCTGAAAAACCAGTCCCCAACTACTATAAAATCTCCCAGAAATGGGAAAACGCAACGGTGGAGGAGAAGATCCCATATGTTCAGAAGGTTAACGACAGGTTGTTTGAACTTGATCAAAAGGTAACCAAAGCCAGGGTTTTTCTGAATGATGAATCGGGCTATGTGATGTTTTATAATTCTGAAGGGCTTCTTACCCATGATTACCGCCCCATGGCCAGCCTGGCAGTATTGTGTGTGATGGAGAAGGATGGCCAGATTGAGAATGATTACAGTGCACGATCGGTCCGGAAGGGATTTGAATTCCTTGATGAGGATCTGGTAGAAGAGGTGGCACAGGAGGCAGTGAAAAAGACCAATTTCCTTTTTGGCGCAGGTAAACCCAGAGCAGGCGAGCTGCCGGTGGTACTGGGTGCGGGCGGATCGGGTATCCTGTTGCATGAAGCCATGGGGCACCCCTTTGAAGCCGATTTTAACCGAAAAGGCGAATCCATCTTTTCCGATAAAATGGGACAAAGCGTTGCCAGAGAATTTATCAATATCGTGGAAGACGGGACCATGGAGCACAACCGTGGATCGATCAATATTGATGATGAGGGAAATGATGTGAAAAAGGTTTACCTGGTGAAAGACGGCGTGCTGGAGAGTTACCTGCACGACCGTATCAGTGCCCGCTATTATGAGGTTGATCCCACCGGGAACGGACGCAGGCAATCCTTCAGGTATGCACCCATGCCCAGGATGCGCATCACCTATATGGAAAACGGTCCCCATACTACCGGCGACATTATCTCCAGTGTTGATTACGGTGTATATGTGGACAATTTCTCCAATGGCCAGGTGAAGATCGGTGCGGGTGACTTTACCTTCTTTGTCAAGTCGGGAACCCTGATTGAAAACGGGAAGCTGACCCGGCCCATCAAGGATATCAATATCATCGGGAACGGACCCCAGGCCCTTTCCGATATTACCATGGCAGCCGGGGATTATAAAACGGCCACCGGCACCTGGACCTGTGGTAAAAACGGACAATCGGTTCCGGTAGGTATGGGGCTTCCCACAGTTCTTGTGAAAAAACTAACCGTTGGCGGCACCAGTGCTTAACCCTGAAAACATTGAATCATGACCAAAGAGGAAAAATACACCATTGCCAGATGGGCCATGGAACACGCCCTGAAAAACGGTGCCAGGCAGGCCCGTGTAACCATCTACAACAATAACAGCAGTGAGATCGAAGTAAGGGATGAGAAAATTGACAAACTCCAGGAGTCCAACCGGAACGGTATGCGGATTCATCTTTATGTTGACAGGAAGTATTCCGCTATCTCCACCAACAGGCTGACCGATAAGGAAGAGTTGGGCAGGTTTATTGAAGAGGCTATTGCGGGGACAAGATACCTGGCAGAAGATGAGTTCCGTACACTCCCCGATCCTGAACGCTATTACAAGGGGGGTAGACCAGATTTGAAAACGGTTGACAAGCATTTCACTTCTACGGATCCCCGGCAGAAGATCAATGACGCCTTTGCTGTGGAGAAAGAGGTGCTGGGTTCGGATGAGCGAATTATTTCGGTAACCGCTTCTTACTCGGACGGGATGAACGGAAGTGTCATGGTAGCCAGCAATGGATTTGAAGGAGATACAGAGAATTCATATTACGGCCTGAGTGCATCCGTTTCAGTGACAGACGGGGATGCCCGTCCGAGTGGCAACTGGTACGAAGCCTCCATCTTTAGCGACCGCCTGATCAGGGAAGGCATCGGGAAGGAAGCTATGAAAAGGGCCCTGGACAGGCTGGGGCAGGCCAAGATCGCATCGGGAAAAATGCCTATGATTGTGGAAAACCGGCAGGCCGGCAGAGCACTTTCACCCGTTATCCAGGCCTTGAATGGTGCTGCCATTCAGCAAAAACAGTCTTTCCTGATTGATATGATCGGGGAGAAGATCGGATCGGACCTGATGACCATTACCGACGATCCGTTTATTGTGTCAGGACGCGTGTCCAGGTTATTTGACGGGGAAGGCATGGCTAC
>JANTFK010000333.1 GCA_024763595.1 Bacteroidales bacterium
TATACGTTCCACGCCGGGCCGGACAAATTCTATGGGGCTGCCCCTGTCCTCTTCTCCAAAATTCAGGTGGAGGGCCCTGGGAGCGATCAGTGCCGCAATGTCCGGTGTGTCACCATATTTTTTCCATCCCGGGACAAAGTTCGGGAAACAATGCAGTATATGTTCCTGCTCAATGGCTTCGTAAGTTGGAAGGCAGCAATTACCTATGATGCATTTCAACCTGGGTTCAAGCGGTCCCACCAGCCAGCTGTGTGTGGAACCCATGGAGTGCCCGTAACACCCCAGTTGATCCGTCAGTACTTCAGGACGCTCACTGATCACGTCAATGGCTCTTTGCATATCCAGGATATTTTTCCAGGCAAGGCTGCGGCCCCTCACAACCTGCTTCAGAAACTCAAATCGTTCGTATTTCCCTCCTTCAAGTATGCCTGATGGATCCTGTCTTTCTTCAAAACACAATGCATCGGGGCAAAGCACCACATAACCCTCCTGGGCCAGGGCAACACCCGTATGATGCATGGGGTTGCCCGCCAGACCGGCAGGCTCCGATTTTCCCAGGTGGTATTCCCCGTTGTGTTGATGCCACACTGCGATACCCGGTACCGGGTGTGCCGCACTGGCCCCGTCAGGTATAAGCAGCAATGCCGGAACAGTGTCGCCCGGCTCTGTTTCATAACGCAGGGAAATGATACGATAACCATCCTTTTGTACCGTACTGCCGGTCTGAACCTGCAGGGGTGCAGCCGGGGGAAAGGGACCTCCCAGGCAATCCAGGTAATGATCACGCATGGCATCTGCTGATTCAGCAGGGTTGTTATCAGATGAACGGGATGTGACAGACAGGCCGCCAAGTCCCGATGAACCTCCTATAACCCCCAGGCCGAGCATGGCCTGTGATCTTAAAAAATTCCGGCGGTTTTGACGGAGCCGGCCGTTTTGAAAATAGTTTTTCATGATCCCTGTTTTGGTTGAAGGCAATGGTATAGATAGCAACCCGATAAATTTAATTAAATTAGAGACTTTAAGAAATCTTCCTTAACATCATCAACAATAAACGATTTATCATGATATCAAAATCAAGAAGAAAATTTATCAGGAATACGGCAGCGGCCTCGGCTGCCCTCTCCTTCGGAGGTGTTATTCCTGCTTTCAGTGCAAAAAGTTATAAACGCATCCCGGGTGCCAATGAGCGGATCGGCGTATCTGTCATGGGTGTTAATTCCAGGGGGAATGCGCTGGCAAAATATTTTGCACAGCAGAAAGATTGCGAGGTGCTCCATATTTGTGATGTGGATAGCAGGGCCATTGACAGGTGCCGGAAGGAGGTAGGGGCGATACAGGATACCAGTACCAGGGGATTCAGGGATTTTCGCGAATCGTTGCAGGATAAAAATATTGACGCCATGGTCATTGCAACTCCTGATCACTGGCATGCTCCGGCTGCCCTGCTGGCCATGCAGGCGGGAAAACATGTCTATCTTGAGAAGCCCAGCAGCCACAACCCCCATGAGGGTGAGTTGCTGATCGAGGCTGCCTCCCGGTATGGCAAAGCGGTGCAGCTGGGTACCCAGCGCCGCTCATTCCCCATGGTTGTGCAGGGTATGCAGGAATTAAAGGAGGGGATCATCGGCCGGGCCTATTTCGGTAAAGGATGGTATGCCGCCAACCGGGGGCCCATCGGTACCGGGAAAGAAAGTGCCGTACCCGAATGGCTCGACTGGGATCTCTGGCAGGGTCCTGCACCCAGAAAGGCCTATAATGATAATATTGTGCATTATAAGTGGCACTGGCACTGGCACTGGGGTACCGGGGAGGCATTGAACAATGGTACGCATATGATCGATATGATGCGGTGGGGATTTGGTGTGGATTACCCGGTGAGAGTGAGCTCAAACGGGGGGAGGTACCGCTATCAGGATGACTGGGAGACACCGGATACGCAGGTAATTACGCTCGATTTTAAGGAAGGGGTGACCATGACCTGGGAGGGAAGGAGCTGCAACGGAAGACCTGTTGAGGGAAGTGCTGCCGGTGTTGTTTTTTATGGAGAAAAGGGAAGTATGCTCTTCCCCGGAGGAAACAGCTACAAGGTCTTTGACCTGGATAATCATATTGTCAGGGAGGTAAAAGAGGAGAAGAAAATGGATACCGGGGACCTGGTCAGTCCATTTAAAAATCTGATGGATCTTCATATCCGGAACTTTTTCGAGGGTATCAGGACCGGTAGCAGCCAGCTTCATGCTGATATTGAATCGGGACACAAGAGTACTCTGCTGGTGCAACTGGGAAATATTGCACAGCGTGTGGGACACTCCCTGGAGATCGATCCTGCAACGGGTCATATCCTGAGGGATAAAGAGGCCCTGAAATACTGGTCCCGCACCTATGAAAAAGGATGGGAGATGAAACTGTAATGAGAACATAACTGAGATGAAAACATACCATTATATACTATTGCCTGTTCTGCTGCTGTATATCTTCCTGACAGCATGCAGCAATTACCCGGAGGCAGATATGATCTTCTACAACGGGAAGGTTATTACTGTGGATAGTGCTTTTTCCATTGCAGAAGCAGTTGCCATCAAGGGTAACCGTTTTTTGGGAGCAGGTTCCGACCGGGAAGTGCTCCGCATGGCCGGCCCCCGTACCCTGAAGACCGATCTGGGTGGTAAAACCATCCTGCCCGGGCTGATCGATGCCCACTTGCATCCTCCCGAGGCGTCCGTGAGCGAGTTATATGAAGAGATCCCGGATATAACCACACGGGAAGAATTACTGGAATATATCCGCCGGCAGGCACAGGAAAAAGAGAAGGGGGAGTGGATCATTCATCCCAAGTTCTTTCCCACCAGAACCCTTGAAATGAGACAGCCCACGCTGGCTGAACTGGATAAAGCGGCACCTGATCATCCTGTTTTTCTGGATGGGGGGTATGGCGGTATGATCAACTCAGCAGCCATACGCCTCACAGGAATAGGGAAACGGGCAGATCTTGCAGGTGTGATGAAAGATGAAGCAACAGGCCGGCCCAGCGGGATCATTAAAGCTGCGGCTTTCCTGTATGTTAAAACTTTATTGCCGGTAAGGACCCCGACTTATGAGGAGCAGCTGGATGCGCTGGAAAAGATGATCCACCGGTATAACCAGGTGGGCCTGACAAGTATTACGGATGGTACAATGGCTCCGCAGGAAGCTGTTCGCAAATACCTGGACCTGAGATTGGGTAACAGGCTGAACATTCGCGTTAACCTGACCCTGGTGGTCCCCGGTTATCAATCCCGTGACCAGTTCATGAATGAGCTGAAAAAGATCGGGTTTTACAGCCCTTTTGGAGATGAATGGGTGAAGTACAGTCAGATGAAAACCAGTGTAGACGGCGGTATACTGACCGGAACAGCCTATATGAGGGAACCCTGGGGGCCCAGGGCAGGGGAGATTCATGGCTTTAAGGACCCGGAATACAGGGGCATCCTGACGATTTCCAGAGATAAACTGACCGGCATCATGTCGGCCGGCAATGAGATGGGATGGAAGATGACCGCACACGTTACCGGAGGCGGAGGCGTGGACATGTTGCTGGATGCCTATGAGGCAGCGGACAGGGAGCATCCTGTCAGGCAAAAACGTCATTCCATCATCCATGGTAATTTCTATTCTCCCGGGGCAATCAGCAGATGTGCAAGGATGGGAATTATCGCAGATATGCAGCCCGCATGGTTTTACAAGGATGCTGATGCCATGAAATATATGCTGGGAGATGAGCGTGTTAAAACTTTCCTTCCGGCCCGGTCAATGATTGCCGGAGGAATGATCCTGAACGGCGGATCAGATCATATGGTAAAGTTTGATTCCTATCGTTCCACCAATCCCTACAATCCTTTCCTGGGAATGTGGGTACTGATCACAAGAACGACGGAAAGGGGAACGGTGATCAATCTCCCGGAAGCGATCAGCAGGGAAGAGGCCCTGAAGATTTATACCATCAACAATGCATATGGCACATTTGATGAAGCTGTCAAAGGTTCCATAGAAACCGGCAAACTGGCAGATATGATTATTATTTCAACCGATTTCATGAACTGTCCGGAGGATAGCATCCGGACCATTACGGTAGAAAAAACAATCGTTGGCGGCCGGGTGGTTTATAATCAAGAACCCTGATCGGATCCGGCATGATAAAAAAGCACTATTGGATTATTTTTTCCGTCATGATCGCTTCGTGTGGTCCGGAAGATGCATTTGATCCGGTCCCGTATGTAGATCCCCAGATCGGATCGGTTCACGGAAGATGGTTTTTTTATACCCCGGCTGCAAGGCCATTTGGTATGGCAAAGCTTGCGCCCCATACCAATGCATACGGCAGTATGGGAAGCTGGATGCCCTGCGGATATGACGACAGGCACGGTTCCATCGAAG
>JANTFK010000334.1 GCA_024763595.1 Bacteroidales bacterium
GAAATACATGGAATGGTGTATCGATGCAGCTATGGACGGAGCAACACGGGATCAGGGGATACTGGATCAGGGGATACTGGATCAGGAGATCCGGGAACTGGAGATCAATTTCAATCACGAAGCCCTGATAGGGGATACCATCGGGATCAGGCAAATTGCGACCTCACCGGTGCACCTCTGTTTCAGTGGTGTCAGGGAAGAGGATGGGAAGGAGATATTCCGGGCCCTGCTGCGGATGAACGATCAGGATAATCAATAGCCAATATTAACAAGGAACAGTCCCTTTGCAGGAGCCGATTGCCCGGCTTTTCCCCTTTCCCTGGCTTCCACAATCTCTTTAAATCCTTGCAGGTCCAGTTTTCCCTGTCCCACATCCAGCAGGGTACCCACCAGCGCTCTGACCATATTACGCAGGAAACGGTTCGCCTCTATTTCAAACAGATAACCATCCTCCTCTTCCCGCCATACTGCCCTGGTTACCATGCAGTTGTTGTTCTTTACATCTGTATGCAACTTGCTGAAACTGGTGAAATCCGTGGTGGCAAGAATAACACCGCAACACCTGTTGATCTCCTCTGTGTCCAGTTTTCCATAGATGTAATGGGTGTAGTTGCGTGTAAATAGTGGTTTGGCGGTGGATATATGGTAATGATAGGTGCGTGAAATGGCAGAGAAACGGGCATGCATATGCTCAGGAACTTCCCGGATCATATGTACCACAATATCGGGTGGCAGAAAACGGTTCAGCCTGAAGAGGAAGTGAACGGAGAGGGGATCATACAATTCCCCCCGGCCCGGGGGCTGATCATGACCGGTAACGGGCTCGGTATCAACATCAACATCAACATCAACATCAGGTTCAGTATCAGCACCGGAGAGCGTGTTTCCGGCAGGATCAGGAGGTGCTTCCAGGTCGAAATGGGCCATAAAAAATGATGCATGTACACCCGTATCGGTCCGGCCGGCACCTGTGACAGATATCTCCTGCCTGAGAAGGGTGGAAAGGACATGCTCCATTACCTGCTGAACGGTCTTCCGGTCGGGCTGTATCTGCCACCCGGAATAGTCAGTTCCGTCATAAGCCATCTGCAGGAAATACCTGGGCATCTTCTTTTCTTTGCTCAAAAATACCCTTTTCTTAACATTTTTTAACCACCTGTTTCTTTCGTTTACTCATTTTCAGGACTATTTTTGTTCACCATTTGGACATCCCGTATTTAACGTGATGATTACTAACTTAAAAGAATCCAAACATGACGCAGGACATAAATATCAAGGAGCTCAATGAAAGGATCAAAAAGGAGAGCGAATTTGTGGACCTTATCACCCTTGAGATACAGAAAGTGATTATCGGGCAAAAGAACCTGGTAGAAAGGTTGTTGATTGGCCTGTTATCAGATGGGCATATTTTGCTGGAGGGAGTACCTGGATTGGCCAAAACACTGGCTATTACCACTTTATCACAGACCATCGATGCCAGCTTCAGCCGGATACAGTTTACACCCGATCTGTTGCCGGCAGACCTCATTGGCACCATGATATACAGTCAGAAAAAGGAAGAGTTCATCGTAAAAAAGGGACCCCTCTTTGCCAATCTGATCCTGGCCGATGAGATCAACCGCTCACCGGCCAAAGTACAGAGTGCGTTGCTTGAAGCCATGCAGGAAAAGCAGGTAACCATTGGTGAAGGCACTTTTAAGCTCTCCCGGCCTTTCCTGGTACTGGCCACCCAGAACCCCATTGAGCAGGAGGGGACCTACCCGCTGCCCGAAGCCCAGGTGGACCGCTTTATGATGAAGGTGGTTGTCAACTATCCCAGTCGTGATGAGGAGCGCCTCATTCTCAGGGAGAACCTTCAGAAAGAGTTTCCCGGAGCCAGGGCGATCCTGAAACCTGCAGATATCATGAAGGCCAGGGAAATCGTGAAGGAGGTGTACCTGGATGAAAAGATTGAGAACTACATTCTGGACATTGTTTTTGCAACCCGGAATCCCGATCACGCAGGCCTGGCACAGTTTGTGCCCATGATACAGTACGGGGGATCACCCCGTGCAAGCATCAATCTGGCAAAAGCCGCCAAAGCCTTTGCATTTATAAAGCGCCGTGGCTACGTGATACCTGAAGATGTGAGGGCTGTTTGTCATGATGTAATGCGGCACCGGATCGGACTGACTTATGAGGCAGAGGCAGAAAATATTACCGCAGAGAATATCATCTCCGAAATTCTTAATAATGTGGAGGTGCCCTAAACCTTTTGCCCAATCCTTCAGACCATGAAAATCAAGTTGATCATATCCGGTTTATTGTTTACTGTATGTACAATGGTGTATGCACAGTCCATGATCGGCTTGTCCAAAGCGGAAGTGAAGGAACGGGTAAGAAGCGAGTACCAGGATTTCGGGAAGGATCCGGCAATCGTAAAGCAACAGTTTAACTACCTGAAATATGTCAACAGAAGGAAAACCAGGACCTGGATCATACACTTTACGGATGAGAACATCTGCAAGAGTACAAAACTTGTATGTGATTACTCCGATTTTGATGAGGTGACAGCAAACCTGAGTTCCTCCTTTAAGAAAACGGGGGAGTCGCAATGGGAATACACCAGCGGACCCGGTATCATACAGGTTACACTGACAAAACAGGAGTGGTATTTTACAGTCAGAGAAGCAAGGAAAAAGTAGTGGAAGCAAAAGATCTCCTTAAAAAGGTACGGAAAATTGAGATTAAAACCCGCGGGCTCACCCGGCAGATTTTCGCCGGAGAGTACCACAGTGCCTATAAAGGCAGGGGGATGACCTTTTCTGAGGTTCGGGAATACCAGTATGGCGACGATATACGTACCATCGACTGGAAAGTGACCGCTCGTTTCAATCATCCCTATGTAAAAGTATTTGAAGAGGAAAGGGAACTAACCGTGATGTTGCTGATCGATCTGAGTGCTTCAGGCGATTTCGGAACGCAACAACAACTCAAACGGGATTTGATTACGGAAATAGCTGCGGTCCTTTCATTTTCGGCCATTGAAAACAACGACAAGATCGGTGTAATCATGTTCACCGACAGGATCGAAAAATTCATTCCTCCGCAGAAAGGACGCAAACACATTCTGCGGATCATTTATGAACTACTTGATATTCAACCACAAGGCAGGGGAACAGATATCTCCGGGAGTCTGCGGTTTCTTACCAATGCCATCAAAAAACGCTGCACAGCGTTCCTGATATCGGATTTCAGGGATAAAGGTTATGCCCGTTCACTGCAGGTGGCCAACAATAAGCACGACGTGGCAGCCATACATGTTTTTGATACCAGGGAAACAACACTGCCACGGGTTGGAATGGTCAGGGTAAAAGATGCTGAAACAGGCAGGGAAAGATGGATAGACACATCCCAGCCCCGTGTAAGAGAGAGTTATGCCATGAAATGGGAGAGCCATATGGAGATGATGAAAGAGATATTTACCAGGGCGGGGATCGACAATGTCTCAGTCGAAACCGGGAAAGATTATGTCAAACCTTTAATCAGGCTTTTTAAGCGCAGGTAATATGAAGTTACTCAGAATGCTGATTATCATATTATTCCTTCAATTTCCGGGAATGCTCCTGGATGCCCAGTTGATAAGTGTACGGTCAGAGGTAAGCACCGATTCAATGATGATCGGGGATCAAATCTTGTTCAACCTGCACGTGGAATCAGCCCCGGATGTAACCTTTCAACTCCCCGTGATCGGGGATACGCTGAACAGGAGTTTTGAGGTCCTTTTTCCGGTTTCTTCCGACACAACAATACAGGATGGAAAGCGGATGGTGGATCAAAGCTATATCATTACCAGTTTTGAGCAGGGCATACAATATATTCCTGCCCAGAAGGTGGCATTTACAACCGGGGAAGTGATGGATACTGCACTGAGCATGCCGGTACCTGTAAATATACGCTCCCCGGTAGTCGACACTTCGCAACAGATTAAACCCATTAAACCTCCCATCAATACCCCGCTCTCTTTCAGGGAGGTTTTGCCCTGGGGGTTAATGGGAATGGGGTTATGGCTCGTGGGAACCCTGATTATGGCCCTGGTCTGGATGTACAGGCAGCATAAAAGGGGCGGGGAGATCTTTGCCGTCAAACCTCAGGAACCTGCCCATGTGATTGCCTTCCGTCAGCTTGACAGGCTGAAGGAGGCCAAACTGTGGGAAAAGGGCGATGTCAAACAATTCTATACCAGGCTGACGGATATTACAAGGCAATATATGGAAAGACAATATGGTTTTCCTGCCATGGAGCAAACCACTGAAGAGATCCTGGATTCTTTCAAAAGGACCAATACCGAAGATCTCCTGCTGGATGAAATACTGAAAGAATT
>JANTFK010000335.1 GCA_024763595.1 Bacteroidales bacterium
GGCTGGGACTGTCTATCTCCAGGAACCTGACAGAGATCCTGGGTGGAGTGATCGGGGTGGAGTCCAAATCCGGCGAGGGATCCACCTTCTGGTTCACATTGCCCAGAAATGAGGTACCCCTGAAGCACGAAGCTGCATTGAGGACCCCGGTAACCAGTGTACGGTCATGGGATGGCAAAAAAATCCTGATTGCTGAAGATGACCACTCCAACTACTATTTCCTCTATGAAGCATTGAAGGATACGGGGGTAGAGATTCTCTGGTCCAAGGATGGTGTGGAAACCCTGGAGATCTTCAGGTCCCATGAAGATTTAAACCTGGTATTGATGGATATCAATATGCCATTGATCAACGGCTATGAATGCACCAAGGTGATCAAAAAGGAGCGGCCCGGACTGCCGGTGGTAGCCCAGACTGCTTATGCCATGTCGGGCGAACGCGAGATCAGCAAAAAAGCGGGATGTGATAATTACCTCGCCAAACCCATCAAAGTCAACGAATTGCTCAATACCCTGTCACAATATATGTAGTACCCGGTAAACGTTATGCATTGCCCGGTAAACGCTGCATGCTGATAAAACACTTCACTCTTCCGTTTTATCCAGGATCTTATCGATTTGTTCCTCTGTATGATACAACCGGTCGCGGCAGATTTTCAGCAGTGCAGTGATCCGGCTTACCCGTTCTGTCAGTTCATCCACACCCAGGTCTCCCTTTTCAATCTTTTCAAGGGTTGATTCGATCTCTGCTACAGCATCTTCGTAACTAACTTTTTCTTTTGCCATTGTGTTTTGTGGTTTTGACTACTTTACTGGTGATCCGTCCATGGTGAAGAATGGTTTCAAGATGGTTCCCCGCCTTAATCAGCGCTATATCCGGTATAGCTTTTCCCCCAAACAGCGTGATCGTGTAACCCCGCTTCAGGATATTGACAGGATCTACCAGTTCTGTACGCTTGGCCATCAGGGTAAGCTGATCCTTTTTCCTGCCCATGTAAATACTGATCTCTCTTTGCAGCTTTTGCCCGGCCTGCTCCAGCTGGTCACTCCGGCGCTGAAGGTAACCTTGAGCCAGGTATTCAAGCTGGTTCCGGTATCGTTCAATGCTGGCCAGATGCTCCTGTACGCTTCCTTTTACAGCAAATACCAGCCGGTCATGTAAGGCTGTCAGCTGAAATTCAACAGCCAGCAACCGGTCCACCAGGAATTCTGCAGCAGCTGTTGGTGTTTTCAGACCATGGGCAGCCACCATTTCTGCTACCGTTTCATCCCTGTCATGTCCGATGCCGGTGATGACAGGCAGGGGAAACTGGGTAATATAATAGGCCAGATCGTAATGATTGAAGCTCTCCAGGTCGGCTCTCGATCCTCCACCACGGATGATGACGACACAGTCGAAACTGGTCGTTGATTCGTAGATCCTGTCCAGGGCACCGGTAATGGAGCCCGGAGCTTCATCTCCCTGCATGATGGCAGGGAACAGTTGTGTAATAAAACGAAAGCCATGCGGATTGTTATGGAGGGTATCCATGAAATCTTCATATCCGGCCGCCGTCTCTGAAGAGACCACCGCAATGTGCCGGGGTATGGCAGGGAAGCGTAATTCCCGGTTCATATCAAATACGCCATCTTCCCGCAGACGCCTTATTACCTCCTGTTTTCTGCGGGCCAGGTCCCCCAGGGTATAGGAGGGATCAATATCTGAAATATTCAGACTCAGTCCATATTGTGCATGGAATTCAACAGAAACCTTGCAAAGCAATTTGATCCCGCTTTTAAGCCGGGTCCCGGTGGAGGTCTCAAAATAAGGCCGGAGCATGCTGTACCTGGAGGCCCAGATGGTTCCCCTGGCCCTTGCCAGGAGGGCATCGTTGGCAGGATTCTTTTCAATGAGTTCCAGGTAGCAATGGCCGCTTCGGTTCTCATGCAATTCCAGGATCTCTGCGACGATCCAGTAGTTACCGGGAAAGGCGTTTGCCAGTACACCTTTAACCTGCCCGAGGAGTTGCGATAACGTAAGTGCAGATGCTGCCATTATTCTTTTACCAGGCGGCTGTGGTACAGACCCCGGTTCGTTTTTATCTCCAGCAGATATATCCCCTGCCGGAGGTTTTCGTCCAGATCAACTTTACCCGGGAGGCGGACATTCATCTCCCGGACAATCCTGCCGCTCATGTCATACAGTCGTAACAGATGTGTGCCGGGGCCCTCTTCCGGTATCCTGACCATGATCTGCCTGAGGGCCGGATTTGGATAGATCTCCAGGTCTCCCGGGTCCGCCCAGGCCGGCGTATGATTAATGTTCCAGTATGCCCGGAGGAAATCAGGTGTTCCGAAACCGTATTCAGAGTCGGGATTGTAGAAATTTTTTCCGCTCTGCCTGACCATACGGATGATCTCCCTGGCCGAGAGACGCGGATAGGCCTGCCAGAGACTTGCCACGGAGCCTGCCAGTATGGGTGAGGAAAATGAGGTTCCGTTGCCCCTGACCAGTCCCCCGTCCCGGCCTTGCAGGCCACTGGCCACTCCCATGGCCGTTACATCGGGTTTGACCCTGGAATCAAAAGTAGGGCCCCTGGAGCTGAAGCCGGCGATGGTATTGGTGCTGTCCACTGCTCCTACCGTCAGGATATCCGTGGCATCTGCCGGTGCTGTAATATAGAACCAGGGATCATTTCCCTCGTTCCCCGCACTGTTGCAGGAGATGATGCCACGTGAGGCAGTAAGGGAGGCGGCCCTGGAGATAAAGGTTGACCTGCCATTCATATCCCGGTATGTATAGTCATATTCCGTTCCGTCAAAATCGGAGTATCCCAGGGAAGTATTCAGGAGATCACATCCCAGGCTGTCGGCATATTCAACGGCCTCAATCCATGCTATCTCTTCAATACGTGTTTCCTGGTCCGGATTTTCTGTCATGCACAGCAGGTAACTGGCATCCGGGGCCGTACCTACCATTGCTCCATCCCATTCACCGGCCATGGTGGACAATACATACATGCCATGGGTCGATTGTTGCCTGAACAGTGGAATGTCATTCACATAGTTACGGGTTCCGAGCAACCGCCCCTCACCGAGCAGGGTTTCGAAAGCAGGAAGGCTGTCCACATTGGTAAATCCTGCATCCAGAACGGCAATCCACACTCCATTCCCTGTATATCCAAGCTGATGCAGTTGTCCGGTTCTCAGCAGGTTGACCTGTTCTGTGGCCACACCATAATCATACCCCGGAGCCTCTGACAGGGGAGGTTCAAACCTGCGTCCGCCTGGCAATACCGGAAAATAGAGATTCTCCGGATCCGGTTCCCATGCCACGCTATCCGTAAAGCTTCTCTGCAATACCTGTTGAAACAGGCTGTCACTGGCGTGGACCATGGCAATGCCGTTAAGCCAACGGGAAACATGTCTGATCTCCACTCCCATGGCCTTCAGCTCCTCCAGGTAGCTATTTGTTACGGGCAGGTCGCGCTGATCTATACCCAGGCCCTGCCAGGCCCTGCGGTCAATGGACCTTTTTGACAGGAACGATGAAGGCTGATCGACTTGGTAGCCGTTCCCCGCCTTATCGGTGAAATAGACCCAATATACACTGTCGGCAATCTCTTGTCCGGAAAGTAATGTAGCGATGAATAGTATACCGGTTGCAAGTATCAGTTTCATCCGATCCGTTTAAAATTGTTGATCCGACCCTGGTTCAGTGATTGGTTCATATTTCTGCAGGGTATCCTGAAGCCACAATTCATATTTCTCCTGATCCACCGGGATGCCATGTGAAAATTCCATGGAAAAGAGCGCTTTCCCGGATTCGTCATAATAGGTCCAGGTTCCATGCGAAAGATTATCCAGGTAGTTTCCCCGGATTTTGATGGAGCTGTCGGCATAATATACCTCGTAAGGGCCGTTCAGCTGATCATTTTTATAATGACCATTTAACCTGGGTGATCCGGTTTTATAATATTGCCGCCATTCACCCTCTTTCCTGTTCTGTTGCCAGTTTACCTCCTCTGATATTTCACCGTCAGGGTAGTAACTGCTTACCGTGCCTTCCAGGCTTCCCTGCCGGTAGGGTTCCCTTACCCTGATGGTACCGTCAAACTCCGAGTAGTAGGTCCATACCGAATCCTTTTCCCGCTGAATATACCATCCCTCGGCTGCGGGTTTACCGCTTTTATAATAGAGTGTGGTAAAGCTGGCATCGCTTAAGGAATCAAATTCCATCCTGGCTTTTATTCCACCGTTTTTATAATACCGGACCATTTCACCAACGGGGCGCCCTTCCATGAACATGGCTTCGTACAGGATCTTTCCGCCGGGATACTCCACTTTCCAGTAACCGGTTTTCCGGCCCTGTTCATCCA
>JANTFK010000336.1 GCA_024763595.1 Bacteroidales bacterium
GTCTCTGCCTCCGCTCCTTTCAGCCTCCAGTTCCACCTGATAAAAGTTGTCACGCATATACCTGATTAACTGGCCTCCCGTGGTGGTAGTGGGAACAATGATGTAAGTGTTTTCAGAATCGGTGGTGTATGAAAAGTTGATCATGGTATCGGGAAAGTTGGTATCCCGTGTAAGAATTCCGAAATTTCCACAGGTACCCAGGTTCATTTGTATATCTCCCTCATCAATCATTCCTGCCCCCGACCATCCCGCATTACAGTCAACCTGTCCGGCTGCTACCGGGATACCCGGTACCAATCCTGTTTCTGAAGCTGCATCCCTGGTGACTTCTCCGATAATAGCTTCACAGCGGTAAAGCCTGGGAAAAAGGTCAGGACTCAATCCTATTTTCGATAACAACTCCTCATCAAACCGGCGCTCCAGGAGGTTATAGGCAACCCCGTAAAATGCAGCTCCCGAATAGTGACCTGTAAACTTTCCCGTTAACTTCAGATTAACAAATCCATCAATGGTCAGGGCCTTATATATTTTCCTGAAAGTGTCCGGTCTGTTCTCTTTCTCCCAGAGAAGGTTGACAATGGTGGGATGGTCCTCAAGTCTGTTTTTAGATATCTCAAATATGAATTTTTCACCAATCTCATTACGCAGCCATTCCACCTGCTGGGTAGCGCGTTTATCCATCAGGTTATAGGCATGCTGCAGTGGCTTATGGTCCTTATCCACCAAGACCATGGAAGGCAGGGCCGACGAAACAGCAATTCCCCTGATATCAGAAGCATTTACAGCAGCTGATTTGATGGCCTTCCTGATGATCCGGCATGCCAGTTCCCAGTAGTTCACAGGATCATGCTCGGACCAGCCTGGCTTTGGGGTCAGAATGGGATACTCTTCAAAAGCGTAGCTTAACTCTTCCCCCCTGTCATCAATGATTGATGTTTTCGCTCCTCCGGTTCCATAATCCAATCCAAGCAATAAACTCATATCAATGATTTATTGGGTTTTTATATGACCAGTTTTTTAGCTGTTTGCTGATCGGTGATAAGGACATGGATCAATTTTCCCTTCAATGCAGCCCTGATAACCGGATATTTTTCCTTACCCCCTGCAACCCCAATTATCCTTGGGATTTTTTGTAGCTGATCGATGTTGAGCCCCACAATGCGATCATCTATTCCGGTGGTAACGTATTCTCCCTGATCATTGAAAAAACGAAACGAAATATCACCTATCACATTCCTGGATACCAACAGGCTTTGATCTTTCTCTGAAAGGACATGATCATTGATAAAGTTGGAAGACCCCGGACTGAAAAGGCCCAGACCCACCATGGCCATATCTGCCCTCGCAGCCAGCTGTAAAGTATTTCTAACCTGAATATCCTCAATGAGTTCCCTGCAAAGATCTTTCGACCGGACAATGCCGGGTGCATGGATCAACCTTGGTTTTGTAGATAATTTTTCCGCCAGCCGTCTCGTTAGATCCGCCCCGTGATAACCAGCCTCCGGTTCACCCAGGCCACCCAACATTTGTACTACCTGCAATTTCGGAAAATGGTCGACGTTCAGCGCATTCACCAGGTTCAGAAGGGCCCTGCCCCAGGTAAGCCCGATAATCTCATTCCCCTGAAGATTTGCACTCAGGTATCCGGCTGCAGCCCTGCCAATTGATGCGATCACTTCGTCCTGCTCATCTGTTTCTGTATCCACAACAACAACCTCATTAATCCCATATTTTTCCTCCAGGGTGTGTTCCAGGTCGTGGTACTTGCCGGCGGGGACATTGATCTTTATCTGGACAATTTTTTCCTCAAGGGCCCTGGTCACCATTCTCGACACCTTAATTCTTGAAATACCATACTTATTTCCAATCTCCTGCTGGGTAAGGCCATCCTCATAATAGGCACGAACAACCTTATAGATGATTCGATCGTCAGTCATTTACATTCAGATGTTCATATGATCATAGAAGAACATATGAACACAAATATAGATATTTCCAGATGAAACACAAATTAAACAGGATAAAGGGATCAGGGTTTTATCAATATATTGAGTTTTTCACCCCGGTCCAGTTTAACCACCTTGTCAAACTGCACCTGGTAGACGGGGCCCTCCTGTTCCAGGGAGGCCTCCACAACTTCGTCGCCGGCAGTAATTTTCCCCATTGAAGAGATGCGTGCTGTATGGGTAAAATCCACCTCCCGCAGATCCAGGTATCCATGGTCCACCTTGACCATGATCTTTCCCTCCTTAACTTTGATATTCCCCCAACCACTTTCGGTAGAGAAGAAAGTTTCAAATTCGTCACCCATCCTGGAGTCAATGGTCATGGACTGGTCCACCGCATCATACCGGAACCCGGTCAGACCCTGGATCATGCCATAACTGCTCATGGCCCGGGCATACCAGTGCCCGCACTCGTACTCATCAAAGGGGTTCCTCACCCTCCCATCGTACCGTTTCCTGGCCGCCCGTACAATATCCAGTCCCTTCTCCACCTCCCCGGCAAGCATCAGGTGGGAGGCCACCTGGTATTCGATCCCGGTCCACACCTCGTTGCTGTAAACAAACGGCAGGGCCGGCTCATCTCCTGCGGGCCAGGAACAGAGCAGCAGTCCGCCTTCATCCCCGATGGCATACCCGGGCCGCTGTGGATTCACATGGTCGGTGAGATCGGGTTTAAAATTGTAGGCATGGACCGAAACCAGATGGTTCTTCACCTTTTCGGGATCCAGGAAAGGATCCAGATCGCACATGGCTCCTATCCAGCTACCCAGAATACCATCAGAAAGACAACCATTGCCATACTGGTATTTGGGTCCCTCTTTTTGAAGCAGTTCCAGTGCCTCGGGTGAATATGCTCCCCCGTAACTTTTTGCCGATGCTTTGACGGGATCGACCGCCCTCAATCCTTCCCACTGAACTTTTTGTATAAAGTATTCACCGTTGTAAAGCTCATTTTCCATATAGGTGCGGCCCTTCTTATACAACTCCTCATATTTTGATACCCCGGTGCCGGCTGCCCTGCCCATTTGAATATATGCCTGCAGCGCTCCCAGGTAAAAACTGGTACACATCCCGTCGGGCCCCCAGAACTCGATATCGTAGGTGTTGTGGTGGGGCTCCTCCAGGATTCCTTTCTCTTCCGGGTCCCACTGAGCGATACAGTAATCGAGACTCCGCTGAACATCAGGCAAAAGCGATTTCATCCACCTGGTATCACCGGATATCCTCCACTCCCGGTGCATCTTCATGATCCCCCCCAGCTGACCGTCGGCCGCTGCATGAAAATTATGATCGGTATAGCGTATGGGGATGGCCGACCGGAAATTCTGATGACCCGACGGATCCTGGCTCACCTCAAATTCCGTCTCCCTGAGTGTGCGTTCCAGTTCCGGGAACAGGTGGGGAATGGCCTGGGCGTAGTTCCATACATGGGTACAGGAACCGAAACAGCATCCCGAGGCATCCGAACACCCTTCAAAAGCCCACAGCCTTCCATCCTTCTGACGCAGCACCGTGGGTGACTTCAGAATGGTCAGGTTGGCAGCAATGGCTTCAAGCACTTCATCCGGGAGAGTGGAATGGTAGAATGCTTTTGTAAAACTTTTTGAACCGGACCTGAGTTCACTGTATTCGCTGGTCCAGTACCGGACCAATGCATGGATATCCTTAAAACGGCCCGAATACCATGGTTCATAATAGAGCCCGGCACCGGAAGAACAACAACCTGTTCCCGGATCACACCCGGTTTGTTGTGTGGCTTTTTTCTCTTCAGCCGTAGGCTCCGGTCCGATGCGCAGATCCGAATGTGGTACATACCAGGCCATCTGCAGGCGTATGGTCTTCTCCTTGCCCGGTTCAAGTTCAAACGGCACATAGAGGGAGGCACCCACCGATCCCACCGTGGTGGTATCCTCCCGGTAGCTGAACTCACTCAGGTCTTTCCAGAGGATGGTCCGGGCATCAAACCACCCTCCCCTGAACCAGCACAGGTCGGTTACCGTACTTTTCTGATCGGTGAAGATGGCAAAGTCCCCTTTATCATATGGCTTATCAGGGAGACATGACTGGCTCAGCAGGAACCCGTTCCGCATACCGGAAACGGCACTTCCCTCTCCCGCCTGCTCCCAACCTCCCGGATTGGGTTTAACCTGCATGAAGTTTTCTGCATGGTATGAGAAGAGCGCCTCCACCTTCTTCCCGGTATTGTTTCTGAAAGTATATTCCAGGGAGGCTACCGGCAGGCTTGAACGATCTGCATCGCCCGGAATAAAAGGACTCCACCCGGTAACCGAAACCTCCAGGGGAATATCCGCATCTTTAAGGGTGACTGTTCCAAAAGGGAAACGTGCC
>JANTFK010000337.1 GCA_024763595.1 Bacteroidales bacterium
CCCGACAGAACCTCCAAAACCCACCGTTAAAGCACTGGAAATAATGCTCGAATAGAGGTTATGGGTACGGATGATCCCGTTATTCTTTGATATTGCAAAGAGTACGCCGGGAATACCATGTCCCACGGGCTGTTTATTGATATATTTGATATAGAGTACAGCCAGCGTAATCCCCAGTATGGGAATAAGAAAGATAAAGTAGCGGTTGTAATCACCAGGAAAACCATTTTGAAGGGCCACCCGTATAAAATGCACCAGGTTCTTTATGATCACTGCAGCCAGTCCTGCACCTAACCCCAGGAATGCCGCCAGCACATAAAGGAACCTGTAACCAGATAAATACTTGATCCTAAGATTATTAAGTGTATGAACGAAATGCTTTCCTGACATGGCATGACAAAAATAGCATTTTAGGTCTCACTATAAAAAAGAAAGCTGCATTAAGTATATTATCTTTGTAAACGGGGGGATGAAAATATTTAACAAAGGATTCCGTTATCGGAGTAGATGTTTGGTAATCAAAAATATGTGAAGTTTATAAGGATAACAGGTTTATGGTTCGCCATCCTGTTATGGCCTGTGGTTCTTCACGCCCAGGCTGACCTGCCGGACATACCTGATTTAATACGTGTTACGGTTGACCATGCAGATGAGGGCGTTTTGATCCAGTGGGAACCCAGCTTTGACAAAGATATTCAGTTTTACCATGTTTATAAGATGAATGCCGGACAGGCATTTGAACGGTTGATATCGTTTCCTCCCGGTATTTTTGAATATAAACACCTCTCCAGCGGCCTGAAAAATCTGGCCTATTCAGTCACCGCTGAAGACAGCGCAGGTAATGAGAGCCTCTTCGGCCAGAATGTTCACAGGGCGGTTTCGCTCTCCGTCACGTTCGACCCCTGCTCCCGGTCAAACCTGATTAACTGGACTCCCTATGAAGGATGGGAAGGTAATATTTCCGGTTACAGGATATACGGCGGGCCTGAAGATGGCTCCTTTCAATTGCTGCAGTTTGTTCCCCCGAATGTCACAACATATACGGATGGCGGCATTGCTCCCGGCACGATCCATAACTATTATATAGAGACGGTACAT
Source organism: Bacteroidales bacterium (assembly GCA_024763595.1). Lineage (GTDB taxonomy): Bacteria > Bacteroidota > Bacteroidia > Bacteroidales. Next base: position 1,099 of record JANTFK010000337.1, read on the forward strand.
ACGAGTGGGATCATCTCGCAATCGGCTGTGGAAAGTGTTGAAGGTCTCTTTCCTGATGCGCCGGAATACCTGACGATGGATTTTGTAACGGTGCTGGATGACCATACCATTCAGATTCAGTTCAGTGCTGACCTGAGCGGACCTGTACAAAGCTTCAGGCTCCTGAAACGCGAAAACACGGATACACCCTTTAAGGAGCTAACAACCTTCTGGAACATGAACCAGCCCACCCTGGTTTTTGAGGATCAGGTACCCACTGCTTCCTCCAGTGTACAGTATATGGTGCAATCCTTTGTGCTACCACAGTCCTGCACCGATCCCATCGTGATCTCTGAATCCAACACAGGAAACAATGTGTTGCTGCAACATTCGATGGAAGGTCACACCGTTATACTCAACTGGTCCCCTTACAGGGAGTTTGAATCGGGGCTGGCCGGATACCGGATCGAGAAAAAAAGCGGTAACGGAGAGTTCTACGAAGTGCAAACGGTCGGATCCGGATCTACCCGGTGGCAGGAATCCATCCAGCCGGAGTTCAATGGATTGCAACCAGGGGAATTGGAGTACCGGATTCAGGCCCTTTCCAATGAGGGGGACACCGGTGAGGTTTGGAGCAGTTACTCCAATATTATCCGCGTGAAAGTCGAAACCCACATCCGGATACCCACTGCTTTTACTCCCGGCAGCAACGACATGAATGCTGAGTTCAGGCCAGGTTTCGATTTTGCACCAAAGGAGTATACCATGATCGTGGTGGACCGCGGCGGCCGCAGGATGTTTGAGACCACCGACCCCGGGGAAGGGTGGGATGGCCGCTTCAGAAACGGAGCTTTTGTAAATGAAGGTGTCTATGTTTATTATATCCAGTTTACCGACCATACCGGACTCTTCAGATCCTATACAGGAAATATCACTGTATTATATCCTTTAAATCATTAATTTTGCAGTAGAGGGTTCGTACAGGGGATCTGTAAGATGGAAAATGTAATCACAGAAGATCATAAAATAAATCATCTGCTGGAGCAGCTGGTCAAGAACTGTTCTTTCTGCAAATCTTCCAAGGATGAAAAGCTGATCAGGAAAGCTTTTAAAATGGCCAACGAGGCCCATAAGGGAATGCGCAGGAAATCAGGCGATCCCTATATCATCCATCCCCTGGAGGTGGCATTGATTGTAAGTGAAGAGATGGGGCTGGGAGTGACAAGTACCGTCTGTGCGATCCTGCATGATGTTGTGGAAGATACCGATCTGACCATTGAGGATATTGAGAATGCTTTCGGGAAAAAGATTGCCGCCATCATTGACGGACTTACAAAGATTTCAGGAGTTTTCAACAAAGAGTCCAATTCGCTGCAGGCTGAGAATTTCAGAAAGATGCTCCTTACCCTTTCTGAAGATGTGCGGGTCATCTTTGTGAAGCTGGCCGACAGGTTGCATAATATGCGTACCCTGGGATCGCTGCCCAGGAACAAGCAGATTAAAATTGCCGGAGAAACAATCTATCTCTACGCTCCGCTGGCCCACAGGCTGGGACTTTATACTGTAAAGTCGGAACTGGAAGATCTCAGCCTGAAGTACAGGTATCCCGAGGTATATCATGAAATAGCTGAAAAGATCAAACTTACAGAGGAACGCCGGCTGCATCTGATCAACCATTTTTCTTTGCCCATCATTGATGCCCTGGACAGCAATGGTTTCAGGTTTCATATCTCCGGACGCCCAAAGTCGATCTACTCCATCTGGCAAAAGATGCATCAAAAGAATGTAACTTTTGAAGAGATCTATGACCTTTTTGCCATCCGTATTGTTTTTGACCCTGACCCCAATATCCCGGAGAAGACCCAGTGCTGGAATATCTATTCGATCATTACTGATATATATGCACCGAAGCCTGAAAGAATCAGGGATTGGGTATCCACTCCCAAAGCCAATGGATATGAGGCACTGCATACAACTGTAATGGGCCCCAACGGTAAATGGATGGAGGTACAGATCCGCTCCAACCGCATGGATGAAATTGCAGAACGCGGTTTTGCGGCTCACTGGAAATATAAAGATAAGACCGGCACTGAATCAGAGCTGGACAAATGGATCAAACGGATCAGGGAAACACTGGAAAGTCCAACGGGGGATGCCATGGAATTTCTGGATGATTTCAAACTGAACCTCTTCTCATCCGAGATCATGGTTTTCACCCCCAAGGGAAACATTATTACCCTGCCCAAAGATTCCACGGCCCTTGATTTTGCTTATGAAATTCATACAGAAGTCGGCAACAAGGCCATTGGTGCCAAGGTGAACCACAGGCTGGTTCCCCTGAGTCATGCACTCTCCAGCGGGGACCAGGTTGAAATACTCACTTCCGATGTGCAGAAACCCACCATGGAGTGGTACCAGTTCGTTACCACCATCAGGGCCAAAACAGCATTGAAAAACGCACTGAAGGCAGAAATCAAGAACCGTACCGAAGTGGGGAAACAGATCCTCATTGATAAACTGAAAGAGCTTAACCTGACGCCCAGTTCCAGAATCCTGAAGAAACTGGTGCCGGCCTATCAATCGAGCCACAAGGATGAGTTGTATTCAAAAATTGGAAGTGGCATCATCAACCTGGACAACCTGAAAGAGGTACTCAGTAAAAATACCAAGAATAAGTGGGTCAGGGTCTGGGATCTCTCCGTGGGCAGATCTCAGAAGAAATCTGGCAGGAAAGAGGAGTACGACTCACGCGGAACACTGATCCTGAGTGAACCCGTTGTGGATGAGGAGAGTCTTTATATACTGGCAAAATGTTGTAACCCCATCCCGGGAGATGAAGTGGTTGCGGTCAGACAGGAAAATGGCAACCTGCTCGTACACCGCACTGACTGCAATACGGCTGTTAAGATCATGTCCAGTCAGGGAGACAGGCTGGTAGCTGCCAAATGGACCCAGCACAAAGTACTCTCCTACCTGGCCAGGATCGAATTAAGCGGATGGGACCGCTTTGGTGTCTACAACTCCATAACCAATACGATTACCAAAGAGCTGAACATCAGCATGCGTACAATCAACCTCCACGGTCATGACGGTATTTTCAACGGCACAATCGATCTCTACGTGCACAACACAAATGACCTCAATAACCTGATCATGAACCTGGTGAAGCTCAGGGGAGTAGATTCGGTCCACCGGATTGAAGTGAAGGAGTAAATTTCCATCTTTATCCGTTCTAAATTAAAATAATTGCTATATTAGCAAGGTAATTTT